>CAYODB010000049.1:6083-11747 GCA_964402495.1 uncultured Bordetella sp. | reverse complement strand
GAGTACTGCTGGAACACCATGGCGCGGACCGCGCCATGGTGTTCCAGCAGTACTCGCTGTTCCCCTGGCTGACCGTGGCGCAGAACATCCGCTTCAGCCGCAAGCTCCGGGCCAACAAGGGCGACTTCACCTCGGCGGAAGTGGAAGCCGCGTCCGGCCGCGCTGACACGCTGCTCAACCTGATGGGCCTGCAGGCGTCGGAGCACGCATTTCCCAACCAGTTGTCCGGGGGCATGCAGCAAAGAGTGGCGATCGCGCGCGCATTGATGCCGCGGCCGCAGATCCTGCTGATGGACGAGCCGTTCGGCGCGCTCGATGCGCAGACGCGCGAAGTCATGCACGACCTCATCCAGTACGTGTTCCTGCTGGAAAAGAGCACGATCGTTTTCGTGACGCATGACGTCGAGGAAGCGATCTACCTCGGCCAGCGCGTGGTGGTGATGGCGCCGCGGCCCGGACGCATCGACAGCATCTACGACGTGCCGCTGCCGCTGCAGCGCAGCAGGCGCTGCAAGGCAAGGATCCGGCGACATTGCCGCTGTACGGCATCCCGTTCGCGATCAAGGACAACATCGATCTCGCTGGCGTGCCGACGACCGCGGCTTGCCCCGAGTTCGCCTACACGCCATCGAAAAGCGCCGTCGTCGTGCAGCGCCTGCTCGATGCCGGCGCAATCCCCATAGGCAAAACCAATCTCGATCAATTCGCCACCGGGCTGGTGGGAGTGCGATCTCCCTATGGCGCCTGCCGCAACAGCTTCGATCCGGCGTTCGTTTCCGGCGGATCGAGTTCCGGTTCCGCGGTGTCCGTGGCCAAGGGCTGGGCCGGTTTTTCACTGGGCACGGATACGGCGGGCTCCGGCCGGGTGCCGGCGTCGTTCAACAATCTGGTGGGCCACAAGCCAACATGCGGATTGCTGTCGGCCACCGGCATGGTGCCGGCCTGCCGTTCGCTGGACACCATTTCCGTATTCACGCTGACTGCCGAGGATGCGCAGCGCGTGCTGGCCGTGGCGGCGGGCTTCGATGCCGCCGATCCGTTTTCGCGCAAGGCGGAGCCCTACGGTTTCGATTTCGGTTCGGCACCTCGATTCCGCTTCGGCGTGCCGCGCAATGCGGATCTCGAGTTCTTCGGCAACAAGGAAGGCGAGCACCTGTTCAGGGATGCGGTCGAAACCCTGCGCCGGCTGGGTGGCGAGGCGGTGGAGATCGACCTGCAGCCTTTCCTGGAATCCGCGCGCCTGCTCTATGGCGGACCCTGGGTGGCGGAACGCTACGCGGCCATTCGCGAATTCTTCGATGCGAAGCCGCAAGCGCTGTTCCCGGTGACGCGCGAGATCGTCGCCGCCTCGGCGAAATGGCTGGCGGCGGACGCCTACAGCGCGCTCTATCGCCTGAAGGAACTGAAGCGCATCGCCGACCAGGCCTGGGGGCGTGTCGATTGCATCGTGACGCCGACCGCACCGCGGCACTATCGCAGCGCCGAAGTCGAGGCCCATCCCATCAAGCTCAATTCCAACCTCGGCTATTACACCAATTTCATGAACCTTCTGGACTACGCCGCGACGGCGGTACCGGTGGGGTTCCAGGCCGACGGATTGCCCTGGGGCGTCACGTTGTTCGCCCCGGCATTCCAGGATGTACCGCTGCTGCGCCTGGGCGCGAAGTTGCAGCGCGCGCGTGCAGACCGTGGGCGCAACGAATCTGCCGCTGCCGTCCGCGGAAGCCGTCGAGGTCGCCCTCACGGCGTCCGGCCAGGTGAAGGTCGCCGTCTGCGGCTCGCACATGGCCGGCCTTCCGCTCAATCCCCAACTCACCAGCCGCGGCGGGCGTCTGGTGGCCGCGATGAAATCCGCGCAGGCCTACAAACTCTATGCCCTGCCCGGCGGCCCTCCGCACCGGCCCGGTATGGTCCGCACGGAAGGTGGCGCGGCGATCGAGATGGAAATCTGGGAATTGCCCGCGCGCGAGTTCGGACCTTTTGTGGCCGGGATTCCAGGGCCACTGGGTATCGGCACCATTGAACTGGCCGATGGCTCGAAAGTGCAGGGCTTCGTTTGCGAAGCCCATGCCGCGGCGAACGCCACCGACATTACTTCCCACGGCGGCTGGCGGGCCTGGCTGGCTGCAAAAACCAATTAGTCCCGCACCAGAGCGGAGCGCAGCGCGCCACGTCTGCACCACGGATTCCACTGCAGGCCATTAATTTTCAGCCAAGCACTTGTCTTTTCACGTGGCAGCGGTGTGGCATGTGTCTTGCGAAAGCTGACGGCAAGTTCCCTTCGATGGCTCGACACATGCGTGACGAAATCCGAAACTTCGGTTGCTACGTCCAGGCCGATCCCTATCCCTGGCCCTACAACGGCGACCTGCGCCCGGACAATACGGCACTGGTCGCCATCGACATGCAGACCGACTTTTGCGGAGTCGGCGGCTATGTGGACAAGATGGGTTACGACGTGTCCCTGACCCGCGCGCCGATCGGGCCCATCACACGCCTGCTTTCTCGATCACCTGGGCCCGTTCGCTACGACGACGGCCGACCTGGCCGCTTGTTTATAACGCGCTGCAGGGTCCGGATGCCGCAGATTCCGCCTGCGCGCAAAGGCCCGTGGACCCGGTTTCGCAGAAGTCCGATGGCAGGCCGTTGCGGGTGGCGCGGCTGACAGGCTATTTCGATCGCTATGCGTCGGAGCAGGCACGGGCTGCGTCCGTGCGCGCAGCGGAATGCCTGGGCGCAGTGGAGGAGATCGAGTTGCCGGAAGCACAGCGGGCCCGCGCCGCCGCTTTCATCATCACCGCGGCGGAAGGCGGCGCGCGGCACTTGCAGACCTTGAAGGATCACTACGCGCAGTTCGAGCCCCATTCGCGTGACCGCTTTCTTGCCGGCGCATTGACGCCGGCCGGCTGGTACCTGAAGGCGCAGCGCCTGCGCCGCTGGTTCCGCGAGCGCGTGGCGGAAATATTTACGCGCTACGACGTGCTGATCGCGCCGGCAACACCGGTGAGCGCGACGCCGATCGGCACCGAGTGGATCGAGCTGGGCGGGGAGACCCTGCCGCTGCGGGCGAGCATGGGTTTGTTCACCCAGCCGGTTTCCTTCATCGGCCTGCCGGTGGTGGCAGCGCCGATCGCCGGGCCCGGCCTGCCCATCGGCGTACAGTTGATTGCGGCGCCGTGGCGCGAGGACCTGTGCTTCGCCGCGGCTTCGAAACTCGAGCTGGCCGGGGTGGCTCGTTCGCGTATTGTCTCAAGAGATTAGATCTTGAACCACGGAGTGCACGGAGGACACGGAGAAACCCCAGAGAGAAAACATGAGAACATGGACGTGTGCCGGTGACTCATGATTGATGAACCCATTGAGATTCGATTAGCACAGATGTCACGGACGGTCGCCACTGTGATACCCAATTTCTTTCCTCGTTGCTGCTTTTCCTCCGTGCCCTCCGTGGTTCAAGAACCAGGCTTTAATCGCGGATATTGAGATTTTTCGACTACTTGAGCTGGACATGGAAATCAACCGCCCCGAAGTGCTTGCCGAAGTAACCGAGGCATTCGATCGCTACGAGAAAGCCCTGGTCCGCAACGATGTCGCGACCCTGGACAATCTGTTCTGGAGAGATCCGCGCGTCCTGCGCTACGGTCCCGCTGAAAATTGTTATGGCTTCGAGAAGATCGCGGGCTTTCGCGCCGCGCGTTCGCCGCTCAACCTGGAACGCACGGTGGTGCGCAAGGTGATCACGACCTTCGGCGCCGACTTTGCCACGGCCAACGTGGAATTCCTGCGGCCGCCCGCCACGGCCATTGGCAGGCAGAGCCAGGTTTGGGTGAAAATGCCGGACGGATGGAAGATCGTGGCGGCGCATGTCAGCTACCTTCAGACCTGAATAATCCGGCCGGTCCTCACAGGACCTTGACGGCCATACGAATGTTCGTATAATCATTGAGTGAAGCTGCTGCGTTTCGCGGGAAGCGCCAAAGCCGATCTCTCCGCATTTCCCGAAGGGGCCCGAATGCGGGCGGGTTACGAACTTTTCATGATCCAGGTGGGACGCGAACCCGCCGACTGGAAACCGATGCCGGTAGTGGGTTCCGGTGCTGCGGAAATACGGGTGCGAGATGAAACCGGAGCTTTTCGGGTGATATACGTTGCCGGGTTTGCGGATGCCGTATATGTCCTGCATGCTTTCCAAAAGAGATCGCAGAAGACGACTCGCGCGGACATTATGCTGGCTGCGCAGCGGTATCGCGACATAAAGGCGGCGGTCGAAAAGGATTAAACGATGACCACAAAAATTTCGAAATCCAGCGGAAACATATTCCTCGATCTGGGATTCCCGCCCCATGAAGCGGCTGTCATGCTGCTGCGAGCGCAACTGGCCGAGGCATTGCGGGTATGGATGGAACATAACGCACTGACTCAGGCGGATGCCGCGAAAAGACTGGGCATCGCGCAACCCCGCGTATCGGAAATCACACGGGGCAAGGTGGAACTGCTTTCACTCGACTACCTGGTTGGCCTGTGCGCCAAGGCCGGCATGCCCGTGAAGATGCGCCTTGCCGCCTGAACTTCCCTCCTGAAACCATGTTTCCGACCGCGCTGGTGGTGATCGATCTGCAGCGGGATTATTTTCCCGGCGGCAACTTCGCCTTGCCGGACATCGAACGGGCGGCGGCCCGCGCAGCGGAGCTGATCGACCTGTTCCATCGCCACCGGCTGCCGGTGATTCACATTCGCCACTTCGAAATGGACCCGGCTGTCGGGTTTCTTCTCGGAGGCACGCCCGGTGCAGAGATCGATCCACGCGTTGCACCGCAGGGTGACGACCTGCTGATCACCAAGAATTATCCGAATGCATTTCGCGACACCACGCTGGCAAAGATCATCCACGTGCTTGGGGCGAAGGAACTGTTCTTCTGCGGCGCGATGAGCAACATGTGCGTGGACGCCACGGTGAGGGCGGCGTTCGACATGGGTTACCACTGCACGGTGATCGAAGATGCCTGCGCCGCCAGCGATCTGGAGTTCGGCGGCAACGTGATTCCCGCAGCGCTGGTCCACGGCGCCTTCATGGCCGCCCTGGCCTCCGCCTACGGCGAGGTCGTGGACCTCAAGACTTTTTCCAACAGGCTCGCCGCCGGCTGATCCTCCCGGCTGGCCTCCGCACCAAGCCCGGGCACGCGCACGCAAAATCGGTGCGATTTGCTCCTGTCATGATGGACGGGAAGCCTTCAACATCCTGAATTAAAAGCAGGTCGCCCCCGAATCGGCTGCTGTCGCGAGTGGCCCGCTTATTGCAAATTCATGACCAGAGCGACTGCACGGGGATCGTCCGCCACGAGCCGGGCGATGCGTCGCCATCGCCTTCATCTCGATGCGCCCGGCGCTGGAGATGTACATGACCCCGGTGATCGGCGTGGTCTGCTTCGCCATCATCATCGCCAGTTGGTTCGGCGGCGTGCGCTACTTCAAGGGCATCCCGGCGGGCCTTGTGGCCATCGCGGTGGGCATGCTCATCGCGTGGGGCTCGGCGTTCATGGGTTTCAGCTACGGCGGCATGAGCCTGGAAAAGCTCACCAGCTCCTTCTCCAGCTTCGGCTTCTCGATCCCGATCCCCGCATTCGGCCATGTGTTCTCCGGCTTCGAGTTTCTCGCCATCATCCT
>CAYODB010000049.1:0-6073 GCA_964402495.1 uncultured Bordetella sp. | reverse complement strand
CCGCCATCCCGTTCGGCATCTACAACCTGGTCGAGGCCATCGATAACGTCGAGAGCGCATCGGCGGCGGGCGACAGCTTCCCGACCACCCGCGTGCTGACCGCCGACGGCGCCATCAGCCTGGTCGGCTGCCTGATGGGTAACCCCTTCATCCTCGCCGTCTATATCGGCCATCCGGGCTGGAAAGCGATCGGCGGGCGCATCGGTTATTCGGCGGCGACCGGCATCATGGTCATCCTGCTGTCCTGGCTCGGCATCATCGCGGTGATGATGTCGCTGATCCCGATCGTGGCGATCGCGCCGATCCTGCTCTACATCGGCATGCTGCTCGGCGCTCAGGCCTTCCAGGAAACCCCGAAGAGCCACGCTCCCGCGGTGATCCTCACCCTGGTGCCGCACGTCGCCGCCTGGGGCAAGCTGCAGATCGACAATGCCCTCGCCGTCGCCGGCACCAGCGCGGCCACCGTCGGCTTCGACAAGCTCGGGCAGGTGGGCATCCTCTACCAGGGCCTGGAAACCCTGGGCGGCGGCGCCATCCTGACCAGCCTGGTGCTGGGCTCGCTCGCGGTGTTCCTGATCGAGCGCGAATTCTCCAAGGCGGCGGCCTTCGCCCCCGTCGGCGCGGTCATGACCTTCTTCGGTTTCATGCACGGCGAGCACATCGGCTTCGCGCAATCCCCGTCCGTGGCGCTGAGCTACCTGATCGTGGCCTTCGTGCTCTACGGCTGCAAATACGCGAGCTATGCGCCGAAGCCGGCGGAGATCCATGAACATCACATCGGCCCGCTTTCACGTTGGACCAATAGAGATTGAAGATATGTCCATTACTCAGCTCATGCAGCAGTTTGTTAGAGCACGCGAGCAGTTGGAAACTCACGGCGTGAGAGATGCCGGGCAATATGCAGAGTTGCTCGTGTGCTCAGCCCTGAACGCTCAGCGAAATCGCAGCGGTGTGGAGAAAGGATTCGATATTCGTTGCTCGGAAAACGGACGTGTCGAAGTGCGATCAAGAACATTGCCAAGAGATGGAAGGAACGAGACGCGTCTCGAGATACCGAGAGAGAAAGTCGGGCTCTTCGATCACTTTGCCGGAATTCTCTTTAATCCAGATATCTCCGTGCGAGGAGGCTTCCTATTACCGCACGATGCAGCCGTGGCGCTGGCTGGAAAACAAAAATTCCTGCGCATTCCTTTTGACGTTGGGGCGCGGCATCCAGCGGCACGAGACATGACAGCATTGCTTCAGGACGCGCAGTCTCGCTTATGAGAGGCAGTCCCAACAATGCGCTGCAGGCGACGTGCGAAACGCACGCGCCCAAGCGCAGACGTTAAACAAGCTAGACTTGTTGCATGATGCGCAACACGCTAATATCGGCGCATGATTCAAACGTTCCGACACAAGGGTCTGAGGAAGTTCTTTGAGTCCGGAAGTGCGACAGGAATCGAGCCGGCTCACGCTAAGCGGCTTCGGATGCAATTGGTTGCCCTGGATACGGCGCATTCCATTGAAGACATGAACATTCCGGGCTTTCGCCTGCATCCGCTTAAAGGATCAGAGCGTGGTCGCTGGTCTGTTTGGGTAAATGGAAACTGGCGAATAACCTTTGAGTTCAGGGATGGACATTCTTATGTTTTGGACTACGAGGATTATCACTAATGGCTATGCACAATCCCCCTCATCCTGGCGAGTTCATTGCCGAGGTCTATCTGGAGCCAAATAACCTGAGTGCTCGCGAACTCGCGGCCAAGCTTTCGGTGTCTGCGTCTACTTTGCACCGCATTATTGTCGGAACCAGCGCGGTCAGCCCGGAGATGGCGCTGCGCCTTTCCAAGGCGCTGGGGCGCTCTCCGGAGAGTTGGCTCGCGATGCAGAGTAATTACGACTTGTGGCAAGCAAAACAAAGAGTAAAGCTTGGCGATGTTGAGAAAGTCCGGCTTACGGCAGCATAAACATTGCTTTCAGGATTCACCCGATTCCGGTCGGACCACTGTATGACACATCGCAAGATTGCGATGTCCGAAAGCATTCCTACGCTCCGCGATCTGGCGGTTTCTCGCAGGCCTCGATTCGATGGGGAAAATGAGGTTCTAAGGCCAAGTAACACCTATTTATGGAGAGCGATAATCTCGGTGAGCCAGTCACTTGGCTTGGTCCGAACGGAAGTACGCTCTCCGCCTGCCGCGCAGGCTCATGCAGCGTACTCCTGCATAATCACCGCCATCACATCCCCCTTGAGCACCCGGCCGGAACCGGGAGCCATCCATATGAAGCCGTCGATCGGAAATTCGATCGGCATCGGTTCGCGGGCCCATTCCTCGATGAAGTGCAGGTAACCGGCCAGCTTGCCGGCTCGCACTTCCTGCGCTGGAAGAAACTTCGGTTCGAACAACCCGTCGGTCGGCGCAAACAGATACGAGCGCTGGTCGCGCACCTGCATCTGCCGGGTGCGGCCGCCGTCGGGCTGCGTGGTGTCGGGCTTGCCGTCGATCATGCCCAGCCCCTTGAGCACGTTATCGAGGCCGCGCTCGGCGAAGCGCAGGCCCTCGACGCTGACGCGCCCGTAGCCGCCAATCTCCGAAGAGATCGACAGCGCGCCGTGGCGCTCGGCCGCGGCGGCGACCGTGCCGCCTTCGTCGACCCCCCAGAACACCACGTTGTAAGGCGCGGCGAAGTTCTCCGTGAGCGCCTGCGTGCGCGCCATCACCTTGGGGTCGTCCACCCAGTGCATGATCGTGCACAGCGCCGCTTCCATCGAGTTGCCGGCGGCGTGAACGTCGACCGAGACCTCGACCTGCGGCATGATCACCGTGTCGAGGAAGTGCGCCAGCATCTGGCAGAAGCTGCCGCGCGCGTCACCGGGCATGCAGCGGTTGAAGTCGCGCCCGTCGATCGGGCACATCCTGCGTCCGGCAAGTGCGGCGGGCAGGTCCACCGCGGGCATCAGGATGACTTTTCCGCGCAGGCTCTGCGGGTCGAGCCGGCGCGCCAGCCGTGAACCGGCGATCTGTCCTTCGTACTCGTCGCCATGCACGCCGCCGGTGAAGAGCACAGCCGGCCCCTTGCCGCCGTTGATGACCGCGATCGGGACCTCGATGGTCGACCAGGCCCCGCCGTCGCGCGACTGCGGCACGCGCAGGTAACCGATCTGCTTGCCCGGCTTGTCGAAATCCAGGTCGTGGAAGATGCGGGTGCGGGTGGGGTTCGTGGTGTCGGGCATGGCGGGGGCTCCTCGTTGGAGTCGCCAGCATAACGAAGCGGGCGGCTTCCCGCCCAGATCCTTGCCAGTCTCGCGCACCCTCCATACACTCTCATTCATACACATCTGGAGGTGTATCGTGAGAACCAACATCGTGCTCGACGAGAAACTCGTCAAGGAAGCCATGAAGCTTGCCAACGTCAAGACCAAACGTGAAGCGGTCGACCTTGCGCTCCGGCGCTACGTGCATAGTGGCAAACAAAAGAAGCTTCTTGACCTTTACGGTACTGGTGGAGTTCGCAAGGACTACGACTGCAAGCAGGCCTGAACAGGTAACTGATGTTATCGGGTCGATACCGCGGTCTGGGTGGATTGATCCTGGCACCCGCTTGTACCCACCACAGTCTTTAATCTAAAATGCTTACAATGTAATTACGTCATCGGTTTTGCGGAGGAGGACTGGATGGAAGCCAAGGTGATCAGGATCGGCAATTCGCAGGGCGTGCGCATACCCAAGGCCGCGTTGCAGCAGGCGCGCCTGTCGGCGGGGCAGCGCGTTCGGCTCCAGGTCGTCGAGGACAGCATAGTCATTCGGCCCGAACACAAGGTACGCTACGGCTGGAAAGAGGCGTTCGCCAATGCTGGCGCGCCGGATACCGAAGACCTTTGGCAGGGAGTGCCGCACGATGAAGCCTGGGACAAATAGTCCTTCGGCTAATCCCTCGGCGCGTAAGTCCTACCCGCGACGCGGCGAAATCTACTGGGTTGCACTCGATCCGACCGTGGGCCGCGAAATCAGGAAAACACGACCGGCGCTCGTAATCTCCCCTGATGAAATGAATCAGGCGCTCGGAACCGTAGTTCTCGCGCCGATTACCTCAACCGTCCGCGACTTTCCCACGCGCTACACGATCCGTCTCCAGCGCAGGACGGCATCCGTTGCGTTGGACCAGATCCGCACCGTCTCCATGGAGCGTCTTCTCAAGAAGATGACCACGGTCGATCCGCAACCCGCGTTGGCCATCCTGCGGGAAATGTTCGCCTACTAACTAAGGGACCCCGATAGAGGCTTGGCCTGACGGAGGCTGGGGACAGGAGGCGGTATGGCACTGACGAGGGACTTCAAAAAAACGATACTCCAACGCGCGCAGAAGGATGCGCGCTTCCGTGAGGCGTTGTTCACGGAGGCGATCAATTGTTATCTCGAGGGAGATACGGCTGCGGGCAAAGCGATCCTGCGTGACCTGGTGAATGCCACGATCGGATTCGAAGGCCTGGCAGACGAAATCAATAAGCCGAGCAAAAGCCTGCATCGGATGCTGGCGCCGCACGGAAATCCGAGCACGGAGAACTTCTTCGGCATTGTGGGCGTGCTTCAGAAAAAAACGAGGGTGAAACTCCGGGTGACGGCAAAGGCTGCATAGGCGCGCTGTCACGTGGACTTGGGTGAAATCTTCTCGCGCCCCTTCTCAGGGGTGCCCCTGTGCTGCCTGACTCGACAAGGCGGCTGCGGAACTCGACCTGGCGAGGCGCACACAACGCGCCTTCCCATGGGACTGACTCGGTTCCCGGCGGGCGTAGCTTGGGGCGGAATCCGGGTCATGGGCGCCTGTACTGACATTGGTGGACCGAGTCTTGGCGCCTGCTCCCGCAAACTACGGCATTTTCCGACGATCACGCTTCGCTTAACGACTCACTCACGGCATAATCTATTTTGAGATCCCATCATGGCTAACGTCATTGACCAGCATCGCAACGAAGTCGCTGCCCTGTGCCGCAACGCCGGTGCTCGGCGGCTGGACGCATTCGGTTCCGCGCTTCGCGCGGACTTCGATGCGGCAACGAGTGATCTCGACTTCCTGGTCGAGTTCGACACCGTTCCGCCGGCCCAGTACGCGAACGCCTATTTCGCCCTGAAGGAAGGGCTCGAGGCGCTGTTCGGCCGGCCGGTGGACCTTGTCACCGAGAGCAGCCTCGCCAACCCCTATTTTCGCGATCGAGTCTGCGCCGAACGCCGGAATGTTTATGCACGCTGATGCGCGCAAGTTGCTGTGGGACGCGCAACAGGCAGCCGAGCGCGTCGCGCGCTTTACGGCCGAAAAGACATTCGCAAACTATGAAGCCGATGACTACTTCCGCGCCGCGGTTGAGCGCCAGTTCGAGATCATTGGCGAAGCCTTCAGCAAATTGCGGCAGGTGGACCCTTCGACCGCCTCCGCGATCGCGGAACTGCCACGTATTGTGGCCTTCCGCAACGTGCTGGTTCACGGCTATGCCAGCGTTGATAACCGTCTGGTCTGGGGTGTCGTCGAAGCGAACCTTCCATTGTTACGCGTCACGCTCGAACGACTGCTTTCACAAGCCTGAATGGTATCGATCACGATACGTCGCGATAGACATCCTCATCGGTGAGATAACCAGCGGCGGCCGCATACGGCATGGCCGCCCGGCGCAAGGTGCGAAACCGCTGGATGGCCAATTGCCGGCGTAGTGCCTCGCGGGCGACCTCGCTCTTGGAACGGCCGGTCTGCTTCGCCATGCGCGTGAGCTCGCGCTCCAGCTTGTCGTCAAGACGAATAGTCAAAGTGCCCATTTTGAAACGCTCCGCGAACCATATTGTAAGTCACTGTAACGCACTCGTCGGAAGCACATAGCGATCCGCTTTTCGGACCTGCTCTCTGCGCATATCCTCCGCGTATGCAGTCAATATGAAATCCAGTATAGTAACTTTAGTGTTACCGTAACCCATGCCGACCGTTCGTGTCTTCGAATACCTCGATTCGCAAGACCGCTCGCCTTACGCAAAGTGGTTCGAAGGCCTTAATGGGACAGCGGCGGCCAGGGTCGCGTCTACGCTCTATCGGCTCGCCGAGGGCA
>CAYODB010000048.1:0-19834 GCA_964402495.1 uncultured Bordetella sp. | reverse complement strand
CTCAATCCGCTTTAGACGCGCTCGCAGAGGGCCGCGCATGCGCAGCATGCCGCGATCAATGGCGTCGCGCAGCTCGCGCCATCTGGCAGTCGTTGGAACGCACTTCTGAACGGCAGGAACAGAACTCATCGGAAAACTCGGTGGCGGTGCAGATGGCAGTAGAGGCCGCAATTTTAGTCGACTTGCGCATTGCGGCCATGAACAATGCCCCCCCACAGGCAGCTTGGCGTGTCCGAACTCGCTACTCTTTTTCGAATCCTTGACGCGTAAACCTGAGCGTTCGGCTATTCTCGGTGACAGTGCGCGACATTGGCGGGGGGTGCCGTTCGAAATATACGCCTCCATCTCCAGAGGCACTTTCACTTGAGCGTGCGCCTGTATTTCAAGAACTGATCAGTTCGTATTTCCCGCGGCGCTTAAGGCGCGCCGGATCATCTGCTCCACCACCGGAGAGGTATTGATCGGCGTGATTCGAATCCCGGGGTGTGCCGCCGCGAAAACCCGGAACATCTCGTCAGCAAACGCCTGACCAATCTCTTCAATGCCAGAGAAGTCGAGCTCCACGCGCTTGAACCGCTCGAACCGGTGTGCCACTCGTTTCGCTTGCGAGCGAGATACCAGCTTTTCACCCTCGTGCTGCGCCAACCGCAACGGCACGACAGTCTTGTCGAATGTGTACTCCTCGGAATCGGTGAACTCAGCGAACACTGCACTCATTTTCCGGGTGCTGTCGTTGTCGATGCGCAACCTCACACGCGTACCCGGCGTATCCACTTTCTGCTCTGCGATCAGGTCTGCCGCCCGTGAGGCATGGCTGAAGCGCAAGTGATGTGATTCGATCTCAAATACTTCCATCACGCGCGATGTAAAGAAAATACCTTCCCCTGAATGCTGCTGCGGCGCCGTCGTCAGTTTGCCTTTAGCCAATTCCAGAATTGCCTCGCGCGGATCGTGCAGAGCCAGCGCTCGCTGGATCTTCAGGAAAATGCCCTCGCCTTCGTCCGCCACCAGGACTTCAGTGTAGAGTGCGTTCTTGCGCACGCCGACTTGCACGTCCGCCGCGCCCGAATGGTCAATGGCATTATTGATCATCTCCGTGCTCGCGTAGTGCCAGATATCGCGCACGTTCGCTGCGAGTTCTGCCACCAACGGGGCGATCAATTCGCGCCAGACAAGGTCTTCCTGCAAACCTTCGCGCGTATAGCATCGCTCTGCCTCGGCAAGTGTCTTTAAACGGTACACCCGCGCGCGCGTCGTTCCCTCGGCCTCAATGAATCCCTCGCGCACCAAGGCCTGCAAATAGCCATTTGCCACCTGGCGCGAAAGGCCGAACTCGCTGGCGAGGCGCGTACCAACGCCATGGTCATCCATGGAAATCAAGACCAGCGCGCGACGCCGGATAGAATTTTTGTCAATGTTCATGGTTGACATTGTAAACAAATCATGACGGTATTGACAAATTTTCCACGTCTATCTGTCGGCTAATTACAGAACTACTCCTCGCTGTCACTAAACATGTCGGGCTCGGTCGGCGTCTGCACTTGGGCGCCTTCGCGGGCGATCCGGGCATTTCCGGCCAGCTTTGCACCAGGCCATTAGAGGCCAATGCCTCCAGCGCGCACTTCTTGCGCTCACAAAGTGCGTAGAGCCGATAGGCCAACTCCCACGCCACTTCGGCCTTTGCGACCGGCCATCGCCAATTACACTCCAGTGGTCAGCAAGAGGAAACGCGAGACGCGGCTCCGGCGACCGAGCCTTGCGCTCTCAGGCAATCTCGCGTCCGTTCATCTCCTCTATCACCTTCTTTGCTCTTGCCTTTCCTCCGCGCTCGGAAAGAGTACTCACCCTACGCGAGGGTATCCGTGTCCTTGTGGTTGACGCGTCGACTTAGAACAGGCCACGGAACGGCGAATGCAGTTCGCACCAGGCAGCGGTCGCCAGCAGATAGTTTTCCTCTTCTGCCGCACCGACGATCTGCAGACCCAGCGGCATGCCGTTCGGCCCCTTGCCGGTGGGAATCGTGATGGCCGGCGCGCCGACCAGGGTCCACAGACTGCAGAATCGCGGGTCGCCGGTGTTCTCGCGCGTTGCCGGGGCCTCGCCCGCAGCCGGCGGCGTGATGATTGCCGAATAGCCGCGATCGAAGAACTGCGCGAGGCTTTGCTGAAGATGGTTCCTTATTTTGAGGGCCTCGCGGTAATCGATGTCACGAATACCCTCGCCTTCATCCAGCGCCTTGTTGAGGATTGCCGAGAATCCCCCTCTCGACACCTCGCGCGCCGGCTTCGCCAGACGAGCCGCCTCGAACAGCATGATGGTCCGGTGGACTTTGAGGGCACCGTCGAATTCGCCGGCGATCTCGAGCACGTCCACTGACGCGCCTGCTTCCCGCAGGCGCCGGATGTCCAGTTCGAACTGCAGCCGTTGCTCAGGCTGAGCCAGGTACCAGGACGGGGAACGCACCGCCGCAAGCCTGGGTGAACTGCGCGCCGGCCGGACTTGCGGCGCAATCGCATTGCGTTGCGAGGTCAGGCAGGAGGCAAGAAAAGCTGCGTCGGCTACGTTGCGCGCGAATACGCCGGGCTGGTCCAGCGTCGTCGAAAAAGGCAGGAGACCGCGCGCCGACATCTGGCCGAAACTGGGCTTGTAACCGACGATGCCGCAGAATGCCGCCGGCCGTATCACCGAGCCGTTGGTCTGGGTGCCCAGCGCAGCAGGCGCGAATCCGGCCGCGACCGCTGCCGCGGATCCGCTGGAGGATCCGCCCGGCGTGTGCGCCGTGTTCCAGGGATTGCGCGTTTTCGCCGGCTGCATGAACGCCGCTTCGGTCGTCACTGTCTTGCCGAACATTATCCCGCCGGCGGATTCCAGCCTCGCGACCACGTCGGCCGTTTCACCGGGAACATAGCCGGCGTAGGCGCGGCATCCCATTTCGGTGGGAATGCCCGCCGTGTAGAAAATGTCCTTCACCGCGATGGGAATCCCGTGAAGCGGATGCGCAACGCGCATAGCGCTGTCGGCCCTGTCCGCTTCAGCGGCCAGCGCCAGCACCCGGCCCTGGTCGAGCCATTGCCAAGCCTGTACGTCCTTTTCCATCGCATTGATGCGCGACAACAGATCCTGTGCGTAAACCGCGCCGGTGAGCTTACCGGCGCGGATGCGCTGCGCAGCCTCGCGCAAGCTGAGTTTGTATAGTTCTGTCATATTTTTTGTTTTCTCACAGCAAAGGACTTATGTTCTCAGAAAATTGATGTAGTCCGGATTCAGGAGGTTCGGCGGTGCCTGCCCGGAAAGCGCGGCAACCAGGTTCTTCGCGGCGGTCATGGCCATCGCCTGCCGGGTTGGCTCCGATGCACTGGCGATATGCGGCGACAGCACCACGTTCTTCAGGCCCATCAGCCCGGGATTGAGTTTGGGTTCGTTCTCGTACACGTCGAGGCCCGCGGCCCAGATGACCTTGTTCTTCAGCGCCTCCACCAGCGCGGCATCGTCGACGATACCACCGCGGGCCATGTTCACCAGCACCGCACTGGGCTTCATCAGGGCAAGCTCCCTGGCGCCGATGAAGTGATGCGTCTGCGGAACGTAGGGCAGGATCAGCAGCACCACGTCGGCCCGGCGCAGCAGGTCTTCCTTGCTAACATACTCGGCGTGCGCCTCTTTTTCCGCGTCTGCAGCCGCGCGCATGCGGCTGTGGTAGAGGATTTTCATGTCGAATCCCCGCGCCCGGCGGGCAATGGCCTGGCCGATACGGCCGAAGCCGAAGATTCCCAGTGTGGCGCCATGCACGTCCTGGCCAAGCATCTGCTTCAGGAAGCTCCCCTTCCATTCGCCGCTGCGCAGGTAGGCTTCGCCTTCGGTCATGCGCCTGCAGGTGGCGATGATCATGCCCATCGAGTAGTCGGCCACGCTGTCGGTCAGTACGCCCGGGGTATTGGTCGCCATGACGCCGTGCCGCGTGCAGGCTTCGACGTCGATGTTGTTGTACCCCACCGCCGTGTTGCAGATCACCTTTACCGTGGGGCAACTGTCGAGCAGCTTGCCGTCGATGCGATCGCTGGACGAGGTCTGCGCGCCGTCCCTGCCCTGCAGCCTGGCGATCAGTTCCTCCCAGGTAAACAGACGGTCCGACTGGTTGGCATCCACATCGAAGTGAACCTTCAGGAAGGCTATGGTTTCATCGAATACTTCGCGGGTGACGAGGACTTTTCCGGGCATGGCTTCTCCTCGGGATGGCTGTTTCGGCAATCCGCCATTCTATTTGTAAAGCACGGTAGGGAGCCACATCCCGATGAGCGGGAACAAGTAGAGCAAAACCATGGCGGTCAACTGCAACAGCATGAACGGGATCATACCCAGGAAGATCTGCGCCAGGGTGACATGCGGCGGCGCAACGCCCTTGAGGTAATAAGCCGCCATCGCCATCGGCGGCGACAGGAAGGCAGTCTGCAGGTTCAGGGCGGTCAACAGGCCGAAAAACAGCGGATCGATTCCGAACGTCGCCAGCATCGGCAGGAAAATCGGGATGAAGATGATGATGATCACCGTCCAGTCGAGCGGCCAGCCCAGCAGGAAGATGATGAACTGCGACAGCAGCAGGAAGCCGCCGGGCGACAGGTCCATCGAATAGACGAAGTTCTCGAGAACGGTCTGTCCGCCGAGCACGGCGAAGGTGGATGAGAACACCCACGACCCCACCAGCAACCAGCACACCATTGCCGTAGTGCGGGCGGTCAGGAAGACCGATTCCTTCATGCGCTGGAAACTCATCCGCCGGTAGGCCAGCGCCAGCAGCGTCGCCCCCATCGCGCCTACCGCCGCAGCTTCCGTGGGTGTGGCGATGCCGAACAGGATGCTGCCGAGCACCGCCGCGATCAGGAAAGCCAGCGGAAAAAACGAAGTGAGCAGCATCGGCAAGATCCTGCTCCAGGGCACGTCGCGGTCGGCTTCCGACAGCCTGGGCGCGAGCTTGGGATTGAGGGTGGCGCGCACGATCACGTAGCCGATGTAAAGAAGCGACAGCATAAGCCCGGGGATCAGCGCGCCCATGTAGAGCTGCACCACGGAAACGCCCGCGGTGGCGCCGTAGAGGATCAGCATCACGCTCGGCGGAATGAGGATTCCGAGGCATCCGCCGGCAGCGATTGCGCCGGTGGAGAGCTTCACGTCATAGCCGGCCTTGAGCATCGAGGGCAATACCAGCAGGCCCATCAGCGTAACTACTGCGCCAACGATTCCAGTGGCCGCAGCGAATACCGCGCAGGTGGCGATCGTCGCCACCGCCAGGGCACCCGGCACACCGCGCATCGCCAACTCGAGACTGCGGAACACCCGGTCGATGACCCCGGAGCGTTCGATGATGTAGCCCATGAAGATGAACAGCGGCACGGCGATGATGACGTCGGTGGTCATCACCCCATAGGTGCGCAGCACCATATTGTCGAAAATGGGATTGTCCAGCAGTGAAATGCCGGGGCGGTAGAAGGCGATCGCGCCAAAAATGATGCCCAGCCCGATCAGGGTAAAGGCGATCGGGAATCCGAGCAGGATGGCGGCGACGATCACGCCGAGCATGATCATGCCCAGGTGTGCATGGGTGATCCGCGATGGCGGCGGCAGAAGCAGGATGTAGGCGAGCGCAATCAGCGTGATCAGCGCGATGCCGAGGATGCGGCCGTCGAAACGGATCTTCCGGAGGGCGCTCATGATCCGGCTCCCGCGGACTTGCCGCCAGCCAGGATTTCCTTGAGTTGGTCGATGTCCTCTTCCTCGACGTCATGCAGGCGCCGCGGCCACTGCCCGGTACGGATACAGAGGATGCAGCGGGCAATCTCCGCCGCCGCCTGCAGCAACAGCAGCACACCGGCAATCGGGATCACCAGCTTGAAAGGATATATCGGCGTGCCGGCGGAGGTGACGCTGGAGACTTCCCTCATCGCCCACGACGCCTTGGCAAAATCCACTCCGGCGTAGGCCAGGGCGGCGACACCTGGCAGGAAAAACAGGAAATAGAGCACCAGGTCCATGATTGCCTGGGTGCGCGGCTGCAGGACACGGTACATCAGGTCAGCGCGGACATGGCCGTTGCGCGACAGGGTGTAAGCACCGGCGATCATGAAGCCGGTGCCGAACAGGATGTAGGCGACGTCAAATCCCCACTGGGTCGGCGCGTTAAAGATATAGCGCGCCACGACGTCATAGCAGACGATCAGGGTCAGCAGGGCCACGCCCCAGGCTACGGCTTTGCCGGACCAGGCGCTGATGCGATCGATCATGAACAGGTATCTTGTCACGTCTCCTCCCCCGAAAATTTTCTTTTCTACGAACGCGGCGCAGCCCGGGAGCTCCGGTCCGGCGCCACGTTAAACGTCTGGTTCACGTCTTGCCGAAGAAATGCCTGTAGGCGAGGTCCGGATCCACTTCGAACTTCATCCGGTAGCCGACAACGCGCTTCATGAACGTCTTCTGAGACTCCAGCACCTTGGCGAAGAACGGGTTCTCGGCCGACTTCTCGGCGATCACCTTGTCCCACGCGTCGAGCTGGGCCTGCAGGATCTCCACCGGGGTTTCGATGAATTTCACCCCACGCTTGTCGCGCATCTCTTCGTACTTCTGCGAGTACACGTCCAGCGTCTTCCACTGCATCTCGGTGTTGGCGGCCTTGGTGGCAATGCGCAGCACGTTGCGGTAGAGCTCGGGCAGGCCGTCCCAGGACTTGCGGTTGAACAGAATTTCGAAGCACTCGCCGGGCTGGTGATAACTCTGCACCATGCAGGTCTTGCTCACGTCCGGGAATCCCATCGCCAGGTCGGAGGCGGCGTTGTTGAACTCGGCAGCGTCGATCACGCCGCGCTCGATCGCGGGCACGACCTCGCCACCGGGCATGGCCACCACCGAGGCGCCCATATTCTTGAACACGTCGATCGACAGGCCGACGGTGCGGTACTTGAGCCCCTGGAACTCCTTTGCCGACTTGACCTCGCGGCGGAACCAGCCCAGCGGCTGGCACACCATTGGGCCGAACAGGAAGCCGACCACGTCGAGCTTTAGGATTTCACGGTAGAGTTCGTCATACAACGCCTTGCCGCCACCGAATTCGTACCAGGCCAGCAGGGTATTTGCGTCCTGGCCGAATGCCGGTCCAGTGCCGAACAGCGACAACGCCGTGTTCTTTCCGTACCAGAAAGCCGGTACCGCGAGCGACCCGTCAAGAATGCCCTTGTGCACAGCATCAGCCTGGTCGAAAGCGCCGACCACCGCGCCGGCAGCCGACATAGCGATCTTGAGGTTGCCGCCGGTCAGGTCGGACACGATGCCGATGTATTCCCGGGCGCGGTCGAAGAACGGGTCGTTGGCGGAAAACCCGGCCTGGAGACGCAGGGTCACCGGCGGCAGGCCGCCCCCCTTTTGCGTGTTCTTCGCGGTACCGGCGTCTCCGCTGAGGTCGCATCCTGGCAGCGCGGCAAGTGCGGCAGCGCCGCCGGCCGCAACGGCCCCGCCGAGGAAACGGCGGCGTGATCCAGAAGGTTTACTTGCGCGATTCGACATACGTTTGGCTTTTGCCATTTATATCTCCTCCTCAATATTGAACACTGGCAGCACCTGCGGGCACCGCCATTAAGCCAGCATCACGCCGGATCCTTCGCGGAACGCTTGATCAGGAAGGACAGGATCGGCGGCGTCATCAGCGTGGTCAGGATGACCATGATGACGATGATCGAGAATTCCGCGTCGCTCACCACCCCCAGTCCCTTGCCCACGGCGGCAAATATGAGACCGACTTCGCCGCGGGGAACCATCCCCCACCCTACCAGCCAGCCATTGCCCTTGCCCGCCGCAAGTCCGGCCACCACCTTGCCGGCCACGGCAACGGCCGTGAGGCCAAGCGCGATCGCGACCGCATGCGGGTCGGTCAGGAGATCGAGTCTAACCTGCATTCCGGTCATGACGAAGAAAAACGGCACCAGAAAAAGGCCAAGCGGCTGGATCAGGTGTTCCATGTGCTTGTCGTTGTATTTCTCCAGCACGCCGTCGATGCGCCCGCGCACGGATAAATCGGCCGATTCCACGGCCGCCGCGATTTCGCGCTCGAACTCGGGCCGCTCGTAATTGCGGAAGTGCACTTCGTCCAGCACCAATCCGGCAGCAAAGGCCCCGACGATGGGCGCCAGGTCCATCTGCTGGGCGATGAACGCGAAGATCAGGCAGGTTGCGATGACAAGGGTGAATTTCATGCCGACGCCGGTGTGGATCGCGGCAAACAGCCTGCTGATCCGCGGCGCGAGGGCCTGGCCGAGCAGGAGTGCGCCCGCCAGGAATGCGAAGGCCTTGACCAGGATGATCCCCACGCTCGCCGCATCTAGCGAACCGGTCGAAACGATGGCGGAGATCACCGCCAGGATCACGAGGCCGAGGACGTCATCGATGACCGCCGCACCCAGCACGATCTGGGCGGCTGGCATTTGCAGCCTGCCCAGGTCCTGGAATACCCGCCCGGTGATTCCGACCGACGTCGCCGTCAGCGTGGCCCCCAGGAACAGGTAGGCATTGAAGGAGAGCCCGGGCATCAGCCACGGCCCCACGATCCAGGTGCCCAGCGCGAATGGCACCACCACGCCAATGACCGCGACCGACAATGCGCGCATCCCGACTTTCATCATGGACTGCACGCTGGACTCCAGGCCGATCTGGAAAAGCAGGATGACGACGCCTAGTTCGGCCAGGAAGAGGACGACTTCGTCAGACTTGACGGGTTCCAGCCAGTCGAGGCCGAAAATCACCAGGTTGCCGAGGACGATGCCCATCAGAAGTTCGCCGAGCACCATGGGCTGGCCGATCCGATCGACCAGGCTGCCGACGCGAGCGGCAAGCAGGATCACGGCAATCCAGAGAAACAGCCGTGCCGAATGCTCCGCCGCGCCGCCGGCGGCCAACGCCGCCGAGGGCAGGAACAGATCCAGCAGGGCGCAGACCAGCAGACCGGCTGCGGCGTAACGAATCGCGTGTCGTACTCTCATCGGCAAACTTTCATCTCTCCGGAACGCCGCTCTCAAGGCGGCCGCACGACGGCCGCACGCGGTTCACGCCGCGCACATCATAGAGGCAGGGCGGGCGGCAAACATTGCGCTGCGGGACCGCACATGAAGATGCCCTATTCCGCTGCCCAGCGGCCGCTTTGCAGACGTACAACGTCACTCAGGGCGCCGGTCTTCCTGAACACCTCGCGCAACCATCCGCTGTCGTTCTGCCCCGTTTCCAGGATGAGGGCGACAGCGGCGATGGCATCCGCGGAGCCGAGGGCCGCAGCGTGGGGCGCAACCGCCGCGACGGTCTTGGCCATGTCTTCCTTCAGGGACCGGCGTTCCCTGCTGTGCGCATCGATGAACCCCGCTTCGAGGCCATAGCGGCAAGCCGTGAAGCGATTGAAGCTGTAGACGCGGTAAGTATCCTGCGACGGGATGCGCGGCCGGTCGAGCATCAGGTGCCGGGCCAGCGCCTGTGCATAGGCGCCCAGCATGGCCGCCTTGTGCACGGTGAGCGGGGTATCGCAGACCCTGATCTCGATGGTGCCGAATTCGGGCTTGGGCCGGATGTCCCAGTAGAAGTCCTTCATCGATTCCACGACCTTGAGGTCGCGCATGGAGTCGAAGTAGTCGTTGAATTCCGCCCAGTCCGCAACGAAAGGCATGGTTCCCGAAAGCGGGAACGCGTTGATGTTGTTCAGCCTCGACGAGTCGAAAGCCGTGTCGGTCCCCTGGAAATAAGGCGAGGACGCCGACAGGGCGATGAAATGCGGGATGTAGCGCGACATCATGTGAGTCAAATAGACCGCATCGTCCCCGGACGCTACGCCGATATGAATGTGCTGACCGAACACCGTGAACTGCTTGGCGAGGTAACCGTACATTTCGTGCAGGTGAAAGAAGCGCTCTTTCGGGAAAATGCGCTGGTCGCTCCAGTGCTGGAATGGATGCGCGCCGCCGCCGGCGATCGCCAGGTTGAGGCGTTGCGCCTGCGCCAGCAGCACCGTGCGGATGCCGAGCAGTTCGGTCAGCATGTCCCTGTAGTCGGTATGCACTGAAGTGCTGATCTCGATCATGCTTTCGGTGATTTCCGGCTTGATCTCTCCGGGATGCTCCTGCTTACCGATCAGCGCCAGCAAGTCGCCTGCGCCGCGCATCAGATCCCAGTCGTGGGTGCTGAGGATCATCAGTTCGAGCTCCACGCCCATGGTGAAGGCATCGGAATGCGTGAACTCGAGGCTCACTGCTTCACTTCCGGCTGCCTGGACACCGCTTCGGTTTCACCGGCGCGAGTCAATGCCCACTGAGTGGCCAGCGGACCGACCAGTTCCAGTATGACCACTGCGGAAAGCACGATGGCGGAAAGGCGGGCGCCGAACTCCGGGTACAGCGCCGAGGCGCCCTGCACCATCACCACGGCAATCGCGGACATCGGCACCATGCCTACGGCAAGCAGCGCGGCCTTGTTCTGGGTAAGGCCCGAGAGCGGCGCAAACATCATCAGGCCGACCAGTTTTCCGGCAAGGCGAGCGATCACGAAGGCCGCGCCGACCACGCCGGCGACCGCCAGTTCGGAGAGTTGCAGGCCGGCGCCGGTTATCACGAACAACACCACGAAAAAGAACTGCGCACCCGGGCCGAACTCGACGGCCATGAGGTCGTGATCCCGATCCTGGTTCTTCACGAACACGCCGAACGCGAGCAGCGTGAGCAGGACGGAGAGCTTGAACGAGATCGCGAAGCCCACCGTGGTCACGATCAGACCCAGCAGCATCACAAACTGGGCGTCCTCGCGCTTGCCCAGCCAGCGCGCCAGCCAGCGCGCGATCATAAAGGCGAGGTAGCCCAGCAAAATCGAGCCGAAAATCAGGTAAAGGGGATGGGCCACCGCCTTGACCCAGTTGGCCTTGTACTCGAGGTGCACGAAACCGAACAGCAGCGTGATGAGCAGGAACGCAAATACATTGTTAAGCGCAGTCAGGGCCAGCATGCGCTCGGTGAGCGGCCCCTTTGCACGGCGGTCATGAATGATCATCAGCAGGACTGCAGGCGACGTGGCCATGGCGATCGCCGCTGCGGTCGCCGCGTAGACTCCGCCGACATTGAACAGGCGCAGGGTCGCAAATACCAGAACGAAGGAAAGGAGCGACTCCCCTACACTGCTGGCCAGCAGCCAGCGGTCGTGTATCAGCCATCGGATATCCAGGCGCCGGCCAAGTTCGAACAGGATCAGGCCCAGGGAGATGTCGACGAAGATTGACAGTTCAGCCAGCATGGCCTGGTCGATCAGATTGAACACGGCGGGTCCGAGCAGCAGGCCCGCCGCCACGAAACCGGTGATGCGCGGCAGGCGCAGGAAGCGCACGAACACCTGTCCCGCCGCGAGTCCGCACAGCAGGATCGCACCCACCAGCATCAGGTTGGCGGCGGCGAAGGGAAACGTGGGCAAAAAGCTGGCGTCATCCATGCTGCAAAAGTCCCGGAATGAGCAAAGCTATGTGAAGGGCGGCAACGCAGGCCGCAAGACGATCTGTAAAGCTAAATTATTATGTTTGAAGAATTTTCTCGCATCGCCCCAGCTCGGACAATGCGTTTTACATTTCTTAATGCGCGGATTAGACCATAGCGCACACGAACAGGTTGCAGCCGCCGCCGATGATTTTTCTGATGGTAACTAGCAGCCCGCATATGACATGCGCCTGGGCGTGATGATATTCGCCGTGTTCAGTGATGAACTATTCGCCTGTTGTGATCACGTAGACAAGGAATAGCGCCGCGGACTCGTTAGCGACGGAGTCGCCCGTTTGCGGGTAGCGGCGCCATTTCGGGACAGGCCAAGGCAAACGTGGCACCTCTACCCGAGTTACTCATCAACAACGACAATGTGAACCCGAAATGGCCCATGCACACCTATCACCAGCGTCATCTCAATGTCTGCCGTGCGCGACGGCCCCGATACGAAGTTCACCTGTCGCGGCATTTCGCCGCCGCGTTCCCGCCTCAGCAGAGCCCAGCCGTCCTCCATGGCGCGCACCACACGGGATGCCGGCACCACGGCAATGTGGGTTTCAGGCAGCAGGCTGGTGGTCGCGTGCGTATGCTCCCCCGACAGAAGCATCAGCGTTCCGTTCTCCGCAATCGCGCAATAGGTTCCGGTGATGCCGACTTTGTCATCGCCATGACTCGGGCGAGCCTCGAAATCCAGCCCTGCCGCCGCCCAGTCGAGGTCGGCGAATTCCGGCCAGCATGCCCCGCGGGTCGGCAGCGTGTTCTCCCGCAGATATCGGGCAACCGCCTTGGGTA
Source organism: uncultured Bordetella sp. (assembly GCA_964402495.1). GTDB lineage: Bacteria > Pseudomonadota > Gammaproteobacteria > Burkholderiales > JACQAP01 > JACQAP01. The sequence continues at coordinate 7,508 of CAYODB010000048.1, read as the reverse complement.
ATTCCGAGCGCGAGGCAATCTGATCCACCGTGGACATCATGACGATGCATCGCTCCTTGAAGCGCGGAAGCGGCTCCCAGTTCATCGATGGCAATGGCCCCCGTGCTTGCGCACGCAGCCGAGCCACGACCGCTTCGCGTTCCTGCGTTGTTGCGCTGCCCGCCTTGCCGTTGGCGGCGCGGATGCGCCTGAGGATGTTTTCCCTCGCGTTCATGTCTTTGGCGTTCATATCCCCGGCGCTCATGGCCGCTTCCCGTCGCGGGCGACGGCGCCCCTGGCATACAGTTCGCGGAACGTCTGTCCCGTCGGGGCCGGAAAGTCACGGCCGTCGGTCCAGCCGGACGCGCCTGGCGGGAGCTTGTGCAGTAAGCCGTCCCGCCCGCCGGCCAGTTTGCCGATGCGCGCACCGATCCTGGTCAGCAGTGAATAAACGCGGGGCCGCACCGCCGCCCACGCCCACATCCGCAGGCCCAGGCGTTCGGCCCATGGCCGCAATCCGCGCTCCACCTGCTTCTCGCGCAGCTTGCGCATCAGGTCGGGCAGTGGGATTTTCACCGGACAGACCACGCCGCACTGATTGCAGAGCGTCGCCGCATTGGGCAGGTCGATGGCGTTTTCGAGGCCAACAAAGGAAGGGGTCAGGATCGAGCCTATCGGTCCGGGATACACCCACCCGTAAGCATGTCCGCCGATGTTCTGATAGACCGGACAGTGATTCATGCAGGCGCCGCAACGGATGCAGCGCAGAGCCTCGCGCATTTCCGAGGCCAGAATTTTCGTGCGCCCGGCATCGACGATGACAACGTGGAATTCGCCCGGACCGTCCTGGTCCACATCGCGCTTCGGTCCTGTCGTGAACGACAGGTAGTTGCTGATCGACTGGCCGGTGGCGGAGCGCGTCAGCAAACGCAGGATCATGGAAACATCTTCCAGCGTCGGGATGATTTTCTCGATACCGGTGATGGCCACGTGCACGCGCGGCATGGTGGTGGTCATGCGGCCATTGCCTTCGTTGGTGACGATCATGGTCGAGCCGGTTTCGGCAACGATGAAATTGGCGCCGCTGATGCCCATGTCCGCGTCGAGGAAGTGGGGGCGCAGGATCTCACGCGCCTCATGGGTCAGCGCCGCGATGTCCGTGAGGCGGCGCCGCTTGTGCTTTTCGGCGAACAGATCGGCCACATCGTCCATCGACTTGTGAACGGCTGGCGCGATGATGTGGGAAGGCGTCTCCCCGGACTGCTGGATGATGTACTCGCCAAGGTCGGTCTCGCGAACGTCGAGGCCCGCCGCTTCCAGCGCGTGGTTGAGGTTGGTTTCCTCGCCCAGCATGGACTTCGACTTGATGATCTTGCGCACGCTGTGCTGGCGCGCGATTTCGATCACCTTGGCGTTCACGTCCTGCGGCGACTCCACCCAGTGCACAATGGTGCCGGCGGCCGTGGCGTTCCTTTCCCATTCCTCGAGCAGCACGTCCATGTGCTGTAAGCCGAAATCGCGGATGCGTGCGGCCGCTTCGCGAATTTCCTCGAAATTGTCCAGTTCGAGGATCGACTTCGCACGGGTCACCACTAGCTTGCCCTTGGCGTTGCCCATGGCCTTCTGGAGTGCGGGATCGGCAAGCTTCAGGCTCGATACGCGCTTGAAATCCTGTGAAGTAACTCTCATGGCAAGCGTCCGATCAGCCCTGCTGGGTGTCGCCCGCCAGGACTTCGGCGACGTGCAATACCCGGGTCTTGTTGTCGCCACGGCGACGCAGCCGGCCCTCGATGGTGAGCATGCAGCCGAGGTCGCCGAGAACCACCGCGTCCGCACCCGTTGCCTGTGCATCCTCGCATTTCAGGTCGGCGATGCGGGAGGAGATGTCGCCATATTTGACTGCGAACGTGCCGCCGAAGCCACAGCATTGCTCGGGCTGCTGCATTTCCTTTACGCTGAGGCCCGCTACCTTGGCAAGCAGGGCGCGCGGCTGGCTTTTGACACCCATTTCCCGCAACCCCGAACAGGAGTCGTGGTAAGTGACAGTGCCGCTGAATTTGCCCGGCACGCGGTCCAGCCGCACCATGCTCTGCAGGAAATCCGTTAACTCGTAGGTCCTGCCTGCCAGCGCTTCCGCCTTGCTCCTGTACTCCGGAAACTCGGACAGCAATTCGGGATAGTGGGCGCGGATCATGCCGCTGCAGGATCCCGAGGGAACCACGACGTACTCGCAGGCGTCGAACTCACCGATGACCTTCCGTGCGAGTGCCTGCGCCGCCTTGCGATCGCCGGAGTTGTAGCCCGGCTGGCCGCAACAGGTCTGGGTCGCCGGTACGACCACTTCGCAGCCCGCCGACTCCAGCAATCTGAGGGCCGAGAACCCGATGCTCGGTCGCAGGAGGTCGACCAGGCAGGTTACAAACAATCCGACTTTCATTTTTCTCCATTGCGCGATCCGGCGCGCTGGCGGACGCTGCGCGACGGCATTGAGCCGCATTCTGAATCCGCCTGCGAATGCACCGTCGGATCAGACCGATGAACAATCAGGGAAGGGGTGGAATCACCGTCCCTGAACAGTCAGATAAGAGCGGCAGCGCAGGAAGGCGCGGATCATAGCATGGCGCCCTCGGGGGGTTTCCCTATAGGTTGTCGGCGCCGGTTTCGCCATGTAAAATTTCCGCATTGCACAATTCCCGCAATGGCCGAAAGGAAAAGCGTGGCAGAAGCGAAGGGCAAGACTTCCATTCAGGTCATCGAGCGCATGATGGACCTGCTCGATGCGCTGGCGCGCAGCAACGACGCGGTGAATTTGAAGCGGCTGGCCAATTTAACCAGCCTGCACCCCTCAACCGCGCATCGCATTCTCAACATGCTGGTCGAATTTCGGATGGTCGATCGCGTCGAGCCGGGAACGTACAGGCTGGGCATACGCCTGCTGGAGCTGGGCAACCTGGTGAAATCGCGCATCAACCTGCGCCAGGAGGCGCTGCCGTTCATGCAGCGCCTGCACCAGGAACTGCATGAAACGGTCAATCTCTCGGTACGCCAAGGCGATGAAATGGTCTATGTCGAGCGCCTGCTGTCGGACCGCACGGCCATGCGCGTGGTGCACCTGATCGGTGCCAGTGCGCCGCTGCACATCACGGCGGCCGGAAAAATATTCCTGGTCGAGGATGGCGCCGAGAAATGCAGAGATTACTCGGAGCGCACGGGGCTGCCTGTTTTCACCAAGAATACGATTCGCGACCTGGGTGCGCTCACCAAGGAACTCGAGCGCGTACGCAAGCTCGGCTATGCATTCGACAACGAGGAAGCGGAGAAAGGCGTGTCCTGCATTGGCGCAGGCATCCACGACGACGAAGGCCGGTTGATAGCAGGCCTTTCCCTCTCCGCGCCGTCGAACCGCATCGACCGGGCCTGGGGCCTGCGGGTCAAGGACGTGGCGGACCAGATCTCCCGCGCACTCGGCCACCGCCTCGGCGTGAAGACCGCGTAGAAACACGTGTAAATGAAAATGCCCGCCATGTGGCGGGCATTTCTTTATCGATCCGGGAACGCGCGGTTGCGCCGCTGCCCTCAGCCCCTGACGCGAACGATGTCGGTTTCGATCCAGCGCTTTATGCGGTTGGCGTCGCCGATCCGGGACATCTTGCCCCAGGAGTCAAGCAGAACGATGATTGTGGGTTTGTCCGCGATCATGGCCTGCATGACCAGGCAGCGGCCGGCCTCGCTGATGTAGCCGGTCTTGGACAGGCTGATGTCCCATTGATGGCTCTTGATCAGCCTGTTGGAATTCACGTAAGACAGGATCCGGCGGCGCTTTTCCTCCGATTCGATGCGAAACGAATCCGAAGTCGTGTATTCACGGATCAGCGGATATTTATGCGCGGCCTCCACCATTTTCGCCAGGTCGTCCGCGGTGGAGACGTTGCCGGGGTTCAGCCCTGTCGCATCGAGGAATTGAGAGTGGATCATCCCCAGTTCCGCGGCCTTCTCGTTCATCGCCATGACGAAGGCCCCAGCTCCGCCCGGATAGTTGCGCGCCAACGCTGCGGCGGCACGATTCTCGGAGGCCATGAGCGCCAGCTTGAGCATTTCCGCGCGCATCAGTGTCGTGCCCACTTTCAGCTTGGAGCGGGATCCCTTTACGCGGTCCACGTCATAGTTTTCGACACTTATCGATTCGAGCAGGGGCAGGCCGGAATCGAGCACCACCATGGCGGTCATCAACTTGGTGATGGAGGCGATGGGCATCACATGATCGGTGTTCTTGGCGAACAACAGGGTGCCGGACTGCTGGTCCAGTACCAGCACAACGCCGGATCGCAGACGCAATGCGGCGGGTTTTGCCGCATAGCGCGCTGCCTTGACGGCCGTTTTTTGGAGGCCGCCTGCCGCCCAGGAAGGCAGCGCCGGGGCTACCAGGCACAAAATCAGGGCACCAATGAACGCTTTCATGATCGCTGGAATCCGGTCGGAATAATTTGTAAGATACTGAATCTTTTAAAACTTATCCTGTGATCGTACCGATTCTGCAGGTAAAGGTTCTGGGCCGGTCGTGCCCTATCCAGCTATTTCCCAGCTCCCGCCCGGCGATAACATACCAAAAATCAATAACTAAGGAAAGATTCTAAAAACCTCTGATAGCTTCAGGTTCTGACGCACTCATTCCTTGGGTATTTCCCTAGGCAACTGTTGTGCCCGACGGACTTATCGCGCCGCCATGGTCGAGGCGCTTGAATTGACTACGCCAGTTTAACCGCCGACGTCATGCCCGCGGCTTCGACGCGGGCTTTCTCCTGTTGCAAAGCCCACATATGCGCATACACGCCGCGCTGGGCCAGCAGCTCTCCATGGCTGCCGCGCTCCACGATGCGCCCTGCTTCCATGACCAGGATCTGATCGGCGTCGACGACGGTCGAAAGCCGATGGGCGATCACCAAGGTTGTCCGCGAGGCGGAAATCCGTTTCAGTTCCGCCTGGATCGCCTTCTCCGATTTGGAGTCGAGCGCCGAAGTGGCTTCGTCGAAAATAAGGATGCGTGGATCCTTGAGCAGGGCGCGCGCGATCGCCACGCGCTGCTTCTCTCCACCCGATAGCTTAAGGCCGCGCTCGCCGACCATCGCCTGATATTTGTCGGGCAGACTCTCGATGAGATCGTGGATATGCGCCGACTTCGCGGCAAGCACCAGCTCTTCATTCGGCGCCTGCGGATTCCCGTAGGCAATGTTGTAGCGGATGTTGTCATTGAACAGGACCGTGTCCTGCGGCACGATCCCGATGGCCGCTCGCAGGCTTTTCTGCGTGAAGTCACGGATGTCGATGCCGTCGATGGCGATGCGTCCGCCATTGACGTCGTAGAAGCGGAACAGCAACCTCGCCAGAGTGGACTTCCCCGAGCCGCTTGCCCCTACCACCGCGACGGTATGCCCCGCCGGAATGTCGAAGCTGAGGTTATGCAGGATCTGGCGCCGGGGCTCATAGCTGAAGTCGACATTCTCGAAGCGGATGGCCGGATGTTCGGTCCGCAGGGGCATCGCGCCAGGCCGGTCCTCGACCTCCCGGTTCTCCGCAAGCAGCCTGAACATTTTGTCCATATCGGTCAGGGCCTGCTTGATCTCGCGGTAAACCATGCCGAGGAAATTAAGCGGGATATAGAGCTGGATCAGCAAGCCGTTCACCAGCACCAGATCGCCCAGAGTGAGCTTCTGCTCGACCACGCCCTGCGCCGCCAGGATCATCAGCAGCGTGACCGCGATCGCGATCACGAAGCTCTGGCCGATATTGAGGGCGCCCAGGGAAATCTCGTTGCGCACGTCGGCAGCTTCGAACTTCTGCAGGTTCTCGTCGTAGCGACGTGCCTCGAAATCCTCGTTGTTGAAATATTTGACCGTCTCGTAATTGAGCAGGCTGTCGACAGCACGGGTGTTCGCCTTCGAATCGAGTTCGTTGGCCCGCCGCCGGATTTCCATGCGCCACTCGGTCACCGTGATGGTGAAAATCAGGTAGAGGATGACGGCGACAGCCGTGATGGCCATGAAACGCCAGTCGAACTTGGCCAGCAGCACCGCCGCCACCAGCCCGAACTCGATGATCACGGGAATGATGGAAAACAGCATGTAGCTGAGCAGCGTTGAAATGCCGCGCGTGCCGCGCTCGATGTCGCGCGACACGCCCCCGGTCTGGCGGTCCAGGTGAAAGCGCAGGCTCAGGGTGTGCAAGTGGCGGAACACCTGCAGCGCGACCCGGCGGATCGCCCGCTTGGCCACGCGGACGAAAACGATATCCCTGAGCTCGGCGAACAGTACCGTGGAAAGCCGCAGCAGGCCATACATGACCAGCAGGGAAAACGGCAGGACCAGCATAGCCTGCCGGGGATCGAGCGAATCCACGATTTCCTTCATCACCAGCGGCACCCCGACATTGGCGACTTTGGCCAGGGTCAGGAAGGCGAGTGCAGTTGCCACCCTCCATTTGAACTCCCAGAGGTAGGGCAGCAGGGTCAGAACGGCTTGCCAGTCGTTGCGGCGCAGCGCAGGCGCGCCGGCCGGGCGCAGGGCGTGGTCTCTCAAGGAAGCGGACGGGGAATGTTCATGCCGGCGTGGCGGAAGAAGCAGGATAGTACGCCGAAACGTACGCTGGACAGTGGACTGCCCAGCAGGGGTTTCGTTCCTTCGCCGGCTAGCTGAGCGCCCCGCAGCCAGCAGTTAGCGCCCGCCAATGCGGTAATATTGGCTTGCTTCCCGAGCGCCCTGACAGGCGCCAGTCACCTCACCCGGAGCCTCCCGCCATGAGCGCTGTTGCACGCCTGCTGCTGACCCTTGTCGCTGTCGTCATCCTGCTGTTCCTCGCCTATACATGGCTGGTCCTGAGCTGGAGCTATTCGGAGGGTGAACGCGCGGGCTACGTGCAGAAGCTCTCGAAGAAAGGCTGGCTGTGCAAGACCTGGGAGGGCGAACTGGCGCTGGTCACCATGCCGGGCACTGTCGGTGAGAAATTTCTTTTCAGCGTCCGCGACGACGCCGTCTCCCAGCACATCAACCAGTCCATCGGCAAGCGCGTTTCGCTGACCTATGAGGAACACGTCGGCATACCCACGAGCTGCTTTGCGGAGACACGCTACTTCGTCACCGGCGTCCATGTCATCGATGACCCGGCGCCGATCGGCGCCACCCCGGCCCAGGCCGCGCCCGCTACGCCCCCGCTACCCCTGAAGCAGAACTAGGCGTCGTCATCAATGCCTGAATCGGGCGCCCGCCTGCCACCGGGCATGCGAGTCATCGTTCGCGACTGGCTCAATGCCAATCATGTGGTATTCGATGACGCGGAGCAGACCGTCATGATAGACAGCGGTTACGGCCGCGACGCTGACCTTACGCTCGAACAATTGCACACGGCGTTGCGGGGCCGCCGGCTCGACTGGCTGGTCAACACCCACTGCCATTCCGACCACATGGGCGGCAATGCGCGGGTCCGCGATGCCCACGGCTGCTGCCTGAGCATTCCCATCGGCGAAGCCCCGCTCATAG
>CAYODB010000047.1:0-20443 GCA_964402495.1 uncultured Bordetella sp. | reverse complement strand
CGGACGCCATGGCGTCCGCCAGCAAGCAGTTGACCGACGAAGCCTGCGCCCCGTTCGATGTGCCCGCCCTGCGTGACGCGCTTGCCAAGGCCAAGCAGGACGCCGAGCAGACCATCGACACCGTCACGGTAGACACTGTGCTTAGTCAGGGCTTCGACGCCGCCGCGAAAGAAAAGGCGGCCGCGCTCCTGAGATCCTTCCGCGACTACATCGAACAGCACAAAGCCGAGATCGCCGCCCTGCAAATCCTCTACAGCCGCCCGTTCAAGCAGCGCCTCACCGAGTCCATGCTCAAGGAGCTGGAGAAGAAACTCCGCGACAACCACGCCGCCTGGACCGAAGACCGCCTCTGGGACGCCTTCGCCGTCACCGCGCCCGGCAAGGTCAAAGGCCGCTCGCAGGCCGGACGCTTTGCCGACCTTGTCGCCTTGGTCCGCTTCGCGCTGGAACAACAACCGGTACTCGCGCCCTTCGCGGACTCTGTATCCGAGCGGTTCAAAGAATGGCTCGTGGACAAAGCCAAGGCCGGCGCGGCCTTTACGCCTGAGCAACTCGCCTGGCTCAATCTGATCCGCGACCACATCGCCACCAGTCTGAGTATCGAGCCGGACGATTTAGACCTCTCGCCGTTCAATCAGCGCGGCGGTTTGGGCAAGGCGCACCAGTTGTTCGGCGAGAAGCTTCCGGACTTGCTCGATGAACTGAATCAAGCGCTCGCCGCGTGATATGTTAAGAATATGAGCATCAAAGAAGTCATCACCGTCGTCAACAGCATGCAAGCGGACGGCGTGATCGAACCTTATGCCATCGGCGGTGCCGTGGGGGCGACGTTTTATCTGGAGCCGGTTGCCACGCTCAATGTGGACATCTTTGCAGTTATTGAATCGGTTCCCGGTAGCCTCATCGCCAACCCAAAACGCATCTACGACTATTTGACGGCACGCGGCGGCACGATGGAGCGCGAATATATCGTTATCGCCGGCTGGCCTGTCCAGTTCCTGCCGCCGGGAACTCCACTCGTGGAAGAAGCGCTGAAAGAAGCCGTGGTCAGAGACGTGGACGGCACACCTGCGCGCGTTTTTACCGCCGAACATCTTGCCGCCATCGCACTCCAGACCGGACGCGCCAAGGACAAAGCCCGCCTGCTCCAGTTCGTCGAAGCGGGTGTACTCGACGCGGCACGCTTCCAGGCCATTCTCGCCCGGCATGGTCTCGTGGCGGCCTGGCAGAAGTTTGAGCGCCAATTTCTCGGCGACGAGCTATGAGCTTTGACCTGCAAAAGATCCTCGAAAGCAAACGCGCCTTGCGCCGCGACCTCGCCGCGCGGCCAGTGGCGGAAAAGCTGCGGCTGCTAGATGCCTTGCGCGAACGCGAACTCGCTATTCGCGGCCGGGCGATACATTATGCTTCCGGCACCGTACGTGAGGAACCTGCGCCCTACTGGAACAAGCCGAAATGAGCCTGCTTGACCCCGAGCTTCGCAGGCTCGCCACCGAACTCGTTGCGATACACAAGCGCGCAAAGGCCCTCGGTATTTTCACTAATGAACGGGAATTGCTGCATTGTCCGGGCTGCGGACTGAAGGAAGATGTGGCGATCAATGGCATCCTTTTCACCTATCGCGAACCCACTCTGGGCCAGGACACCGGGCTTCGGTTCAAGCAACTGAACAAACAAACTTTTCGTTGCCCTGGGTGCGGCCAGAACGTGAAGGAGCCGATTTCCGAACAGGAATCCGAAGGCGCATCGCCCGAATGAACGCGACTCCAAAAATCGAAGCCCCAACAGGACAACATAAAGTGGTTGCACTGAGTGAAGTCGTAGATTTCAATCCGCGCTTCGGTAAAGACGAACTCGCAGATGATTCTCTCGCGTCATTTATTCCGATGAAGTGCGTTGAGGAAGAAAGCGGGCGGTTCGAACCGCTCGGAGACAGGAAGGTCGTCGAGGTTCGTAAAGGTTACACACCGTTCCGCGACGGTGATGTCATCTTTGCAAAGGTGACGCCGTGCATGGAGAACGGCAAGGCGGCAGTGTTGAAAGGACTGACCAACGGAGTTGGTTTTGGCTCAACGGAGTTTTTCGCACTTCGTCCAAAGAATGGTCTGGAGGCTAAGTATCTTTTTCACTTCATCCTTCAGAGCAATTTCCGCCGAGATGCTGCAAGGAATATGACCGGCGCGGTCGGTTTGCGACGCGTCCAAAAATCGTATCTTGAGCAACAATTAATCCCACTTCCGAGTTCCACCGAACAGCGGCGAATCGTGGCGGAGATCGAAAAGCAATTCACGCGGCTGGAGGCGGGGGTGGTTGCGTTGCGGCGGGTGCAGGTCAACCTCAAACGCTACCGGGCCGCCGTCCTCAAAGCGGCCTGCGAAGGCCGTCTCGTCTCCACTGAAGCCGAACTCGCCAATACCCAAAATCCGAAAGCGGAATTCGAAACCGGAAAAACCCTACTCGCCCGCATGCTCACCGAGCGTCGCCAAAACTGGCGGGGTCGTGGGCAATATAAAGAACCCGCAGCCCCAGACTTGGCAAATCTGCCGCAACTTGCTGAGGGCTGGACGTGGGCACGACTTGAACAACTCGGCTTGACCTTTGGGGGTCTGATAAAGAACCCGAAACGGGCAAAGCTGCCGAAACAGCTTCCATACCTTCGCGTTGCAAACGTCTATGCAAACGAACTCCGGCTTGAGGAAATTGAGTATATCGGCGTGGAGGACTCCGAACTCCAAAAACTCCTTGTTCGCACTGGCGACCTGCTCATCGTTGAGGGCAACGGCAGTAAGGATCAAATTGGACGTCTGGCGATTTGGGATGGGACGATTGACCCGTGCGTTCATCAGAATCACATCATCAAGGTCCGGCCCGTTGAGGCTCGGATGCCGAAATGGATTCTCCACTGGCTGCAGTCGCCAAACGGTCGGCATTTTGTCGAATTGGTGGCGAGTTCCACCTCTGGACTCTACACGCTGAGCGTCAACAAAGTTGGCGACTTGCCGATTGCACTCCCGCCCCTCGCCGAACAGACCCGGATCGTGGCGGAAGTCGAACGGCGGTTGAGCGTGGTGGAGGCGTTGGAAGCAGTGGTATCCGCCAACCTCCAGCGCGCCACCCGCCTCCGCCAGTCCATTCTTCAAAAGGCATTCACCGGAGAACTTCTCCAAGAGGACCACAAACAACAATGAAGCTGTCGCACTTACACGTTCTCAACTATCGCGGCCTGAGGGACGTCTCAATTCCGCTCTCATCTTTTGTTTGCGTGACGGGTGAGAACAACGGGGGCAAATCGAGTGTGCTTCAGAGCCTGTCCCTCTTTCTTTCGGGCTCGGCTCTAAAATCGACGGACTATTTCGACACGTCGCAACCAATAACCATCGCCGTGACACTCACGGATGTGACGCCCGAAGACCTGAAGCTTCTCGCCGATGAACACCGAGACCGGATCGGAGAATTGGTGGTGGTAAAAACACTGATTCTGGTTCGCCTGTATGGAACTGACGGGAAAAGCCAGCTTGGTTACTTCGGCCTCGTTCCGAAAGAGCCGCGCTATTCCTCTGAGAATGTTGCAACGCTGGTCGCTGGAAAGAAAGGCGGTCAGTTGAAGGACGCTGTTCTTGGAGTTTTTCCGGAACTGACTGGCCAAGTGAACGCGTCAACAACCCAGGGTGCTGTAAAGGAGTTCATTCTCAAGCTGGGCGATGCGCTGCCTGCAGAAGACAAAGCGACCCAATTCATCGCTTTGCCAACTGGCCTTGACAAGAGCGTCATTCCGATGCTCCCAGAGCGCATCTACATCCCGGCCGTTAAAGATTTGGCTGACGACACGAAAACCGCTGAGACGAGTTCATTCGGGAAAATATTGGCCATCGTGATGAAAGCAATCGAGCCACTCCTGACCGAGGAAAAGGATTTATTCGAAAAGCTGAGCAAGAAACTAACCCGCGTGCTGGGTGCTGATGGAAAAGTGGAAGATGAGCGGCTGTCGGAAATCAGGGCGATCGAGCAGACGATTCAGCGCTACGTTCGTGAGAGTTTTTCGAATGTGAGCCTGGAGATTGAAATCCCACCCCCAGAGTTGAAAAGCGTTTTAGCCACGGCCCGCATTTTTGCTGACGATGGCGCAAGAGGACCATTAGAACTAAAGGGGGACGGATTGCGTCGAGCTGTTGTGTTCTCGATCTTGCGCGCTTATGTTGAACTCAACCGTGCCGCCACGAAGGAAGGAGAGGCTGAAGAGGGGCAGTCCGAACGTGGTTACCTGCTGCTGTTCGAAGAACCCGAACTGTTCCTTCATCCGGACGCGCAAAAAATACTTTTCGACGCGCTCGGTGTGTTCTCCAAGAAAAACCACGTTGTCGTCACTACGCACTCTCCACTCTTTCTCGGGCCTGATGCGATAGCCACCTTCATCCGGTTGTCAAAGGCGGTAGAAGCGGGAGTTGCCAAGCCATTCACCAAGTCATGCCACATTGACTTGACTGGCATTAAGCCCCGCGATGAATTTCAAATCATCTGCTTCGAGAACAATAGCGCTGCTTTCTTTTCGAAACGAATCGTTCTAGTCGAAGGCGACAGTGACTTCATCGCATTTCCGCATATTGCAGAAGTCTTGAATGGGGACTGGAATTGTCGTTCTCGTTCTGTTGCGTTCGTCCGCGTCGGCGGAAAGGGAAGCATCGCCAAGTATCGCAGTTTCTTTGCGAAGTTTGATGTTCCCGTGTTTGTAATTACCGACCTCGATTGTCTTCAGGATGATTTCGACAAGCTTGACCCAAGCGAGACAGCCAAGACACTACGTGCGGAGCTCATTCAGAAGGTCGATGCAGCGAATGCAGCAGCAGGTGTCGGTGTAATTGCAAATAACGACGACTTGAAGAGGGCACAGGCGAAACCAGAAATCCGCCGTCTTTGGGAGGATGTGCGAGGCGCCAAGGCAGAATACGATACAGACAAAACGAAACTGTCAGTGCTCGATGCAGCCGTTGGCGCTTTCTTTTCTTGGGAAAAGAAGAACATCCGGCTGGATTGCATCCGGAAGGCGGAACAAACCGATATTCAGACTACGAAGATGGCCTTGATTTGGGAACTGCGAAAGAAAGGCGTCTTCGTTTTGGAGCGCGGTGCGCTAGATGATTATTACCCGACGGGACTAACCGGCCCAGACAAGCCTTCAAGAGCGCAAGCGTTCCGCGAGGTATTTGATACTCGTGACAAAATTCTTCCGTTGAGTTCCCAGCAGACGTGTCCTGTTACAGGGAAGGTCAGCACTGAGTTCGAATTCGTTTGCTCAACAATCTTCGGCTGAACTTATGTCTAATCCAGCACCCCAACTCGTCCAGAAACTCTGGAACTACTGCAACATCCTCCGCGATGACGGCCTGTCCTACGGCGACTACGTCGAGCAGTTGACGTTTCTGCTGTTCCTGAAAATGGCGGACGAGCAGGCGAAGCCGCCGTTCAACAAACCGTCGCCCATTCCCAAGGGCAAAGATTGGCCTGCCTTGCTGGCCAAGGATGGCGACGAACTCGAAATTCATTACCGTCATACCTTGGAGGAACTCGGCAAGCGCTCTGGCATGCTCGGCGTCATTTTCCGCAAGGCCCAGAACAAGATCCAGGATCCTGCAAAATTGCGGCGACTCATCGTCGACCTGATCGACAAGGAGCAGTGGACCAGTCTCTCCGTTGACGTGAAAGGCGATGCTTACGAGGGCTTGCTGCAGAAAAACGCTGAAGACGTAAAAGGCGGTGCGGGCCAATACTTCACCCCGCGCGCACTGATCGCCGCGATGGTGGAAGCCATAGCGCCGCGGCCCGGCGAAACCATTTGTGACCCGGCGTGCGGCACGGGTGGTTTCTTGCTGGCCGCGCATGACTACCTTGGCAGATACCATGACCTGGATCGGACGCAGAAGAAGAAGCTCAAGAGCGGCACGTTCTTCGGCATCGAGCTGGTGGATAGCGTCACCCGTCTTTGCGCGATGAACCTGCTGCTGCACGGCATCGGCGGGGAGTCCGAAGAGGATTTGCCCGTAGTCACCAAAGACGCGTTGGCCGGAAAGCACGGCGAATACGAGATCGTCCTGGCCAATCCGCCGTTCGGCAAGAAGAGCAGCGTGACCATTACCAACGGGGCGGGTGAGTCGTCCAGGGAATCGCTTATCATCAATCGCGATGATTTTTGGGCGACCACGAGCAATAAGCAGCTCAATTTTCTCCAGCACATCTTTACCATCCTCAAGCAGCACGGCCGAGCGGCGGTGGTGTTGCCGGATAACGTGCTGTTTGAAGGCGGCGCCGGCGAAACCATCCGGCGCGAGTTGCTGAAGCAGGCCGACGTACATACCTTGCTGCGCCTGCCCACTGGAATCTTCTATGCGCAAGGCGTGAAGGCGAACGTCCTGTTCTTCGACCGCAAACCCGCGCAGGAAAAGCCGTGGACGCAGAAGCTCTGGATCTACGATCTGCGCACGAACCTGCATTTCACGCTCAAGGAAAACACCCTCAAGCGCAGCGATCTCGACGACTTCGTCGCCTGCTACAACCCCAAGAACCGAACGGACCGCAAAGACAGCGAACGCTTCAAGTCTTTCACCTACGAGGAACTGACGAAGCGCGACAAGGTGAACCTGGACATCTTCTGGCTGAAGGACGATGCGCTGGAAGAGAGCGCCAATCTACCCGCGCCCGAGATCATCGCCGCCGATATTGCCGCCGACCTCGAGGCTGCATTGGAGCAATTCGCCACTATTGCGGATGACCTTGGTGTGGGCAAATAGGCTGGTTGTCGCCGGATTAGACGTTGGCGGCGAACGCCGACCGGGAACGCCGGAGTGGACTTGATGAAATCCGACTTAGAAATTACTACAACTCGCCCATGGATCTTAGCGAAGGATCTGCTCTAGCCCCAGTTCGCAGGTCGCCCTCATTCGTTCGGGTGACAGGGTTCGATCCTGGGGAATGCGCGCGGCGTTACGCAAGATTTCGGTTACGGATGAAAAGGATTCCCGCGCAAGTTGCACCACCCGGCGAGCGGTCTTCGGGGCAAGTTCCGGTCGGACCGCATCCGCCCACAGCGCATTCATGGCGGGCAGCGCCCCGCCGAATAGTTCGACCGCATCGTGAATGTACAGCACGTCTTGCGCGCGTTTCGCTGGGGAACGGAATTCCTGTATCAGCAGCTTTTGCACAATGAAGCTGGTCGGGTTGGGGCGCACCGCTCCGCTTTACCTCGCTTCCATGCAGAGGCGTCAGAAACTCTGCATAGAAACCCGCATCGTCATCGCCCAGCGTGTAGCGTGTCACTGGAGGTTGATGCGACCCTGAGAACTCCTCGATGAATCCTGCGTGGGCGAGCGCTGATTTGATATCCCCTTCAAGCGGAGCCTGATTCGCGAACGCCACGTCCGTGTCTCTCGTCAGCAGAGGCTGGTACGTCGGCACGTTCGCCATCGGATGGAATCGGTAGAGCCGATGTGCCCATCCTCCTACGATAACCAGATGGACGCGCCAGGGTTCAATGGCCTGAATGAGGCGCGCGAGAGCGGCAAAATCGTTCATCTATGCGCCTCCTTCGATGACCTTTCCCAATATCTTTCGACGAATCAGGTCGGCCTGCTCTTCTCCGCGCGATGGGTGGACGGAGACGTCGAGCCAAACTTGAAGAACGTCGGACACGGCCATGCCGTCCAGATGCACTGCGCCGCGGAACACGGACTGCGGTGCCCGGGGTTGTTTCAATATCAGGTCTGGAGACTCTCCGGGAGAAGCAGGCACCATTCCTTTCCATGCATTCCGGTCCGGCCGCAGAAGTCTGGGCACATAGACATAGGGGGGGACGCCCTTCACATGTCCAAGTTTCAAGGCCTCGGCCGCAGCGAACAGCCCGAGACAGCCTTTGGAACTGGACACGATCTCACGCAGTTGCAGTTGCGCCGGGCCGCGAATGAGAAAACTCATTGGCATTTCCGGGGACGGCCGATGAGCTTCCGATCGCCAGCGGCGAAACAATTCCTCGCGGCGTACGAGCCTGAAGCGTGCAGACGATTCATCGAGAAAGCCTTCCCCGCGCAACTGCTGTACGAATCGAAACGCGCTCATGACGGAAACGTTGGCCGCGCCGGCGAGTTCCGACGCATTCCGATATTCGGCACGGGGTGCCGCCAGCAGGTGTTCCGGAATCTGCGGCGCCAGAAGCACCTTCAGCATCCACTGGTTGAGGCCCGAGAAAATGTGGGACGCCGGACCGGGTGGCTTAGCCGGGGCTTTGCGAGCAACCGAAGGCTCGGCGTTCAGTACCTCCAACCCTTTGCCCCAAAAGCAACGGGCGCCGCTATCGGAGATCACGCCAACTGCGACCTCTGGTGCGAAACGTTTCGAGAATTCGCCGACTTGCCTGAATAGCGATGCAGAGGCGTCGCCGACGTAAACTACGGCCAGGGGGCGGGCTTTTCCATTTTCCCGGGCGTAGGCTTGCGCCTGGAGGACGGCCTCTGACAGGAGCGGGATTACACGGTCGCGTCTGGCTTCGGAGGGCGCTTTGATCTCTACGAGATACGCATCGCGCCCCCTTTTCACCAGGAGGTCCGCTTTGTATGGGCCTACGGCCGGCTCGCGTTGGACTTTCCAGCCATGCGCTTCGAATAGCTGAGCGACATGGTCTTCTGCGCGCTGGCCGGCGCCGGATGACGGATTTGGGTTCCTGGGCATTTTGATGATTTTCTATCATGGCCATGGTAATTATCACGGCCCTGGTAATTAACACGGCCATGTTATCAATTAATCCGCGCCTCGGCAATCCCGACTGGTGACGGTGACCAGGGTCGGGACGCAGAAGCACTATCAGGCCAATCCGAAATCGCCGATCTTTGCCGAGCTTTGCTCCATCGCGCAGAAAACCGTGGGAATGGCCGAGCCCTTGCGGGAAGCGTTGAAGCCGTTGGCAAAACGGATATCAGCGGCTTTCGTCTTTGGCTCGGTAGCCAAAAAACAGGACACGGCGGCGAGCGATATCGATCTGATGGTGATCAGCAGCAAAGTTACCTATTCCGATCTTTTCGCCGCACTGGAGGAGGCTTCGGCGCGGCTCGGCCGCAAAGTAAATCCGACCGTGTACTCGCCGCAGGAACTGGCGAAGCGCGTAAAGCGACATGGTCTTCTGCGCGCTGGCCGGCGCCGGATGACGGATTTGGGTTCCTGGGCATTTTGATGATTTTCTATCATGGCCATGGTAATTATCACGGCCCTGGTAATTAACACGGCCATGTTATCAATTAATCCGCGCCTCGGCAATCCCGACTGGTGACGGTGACCAGGGTCGGGACGCAGAAGCACTATCAGGCCAATCCGAAATCGCCGATCTTTGCCGAGCTTTGCTCCATCGCGCAGAAAACCGTGGGAATGGCCGAGCCCTTGCGGGAAGCGTTGAAGCCGTTGGCAAAACGGATATCAGCGGCTTTCGTCTTTGGCTCGGTAGCCAAAAAACAGGACACGGCGGCGAGCGATATCGATCTGATGGTGATCAGCAGCAAAGTTACCTATTCCGATCTTTTCGCCGCACTGGAGGAGGCTTCGGCGCGGCTCGGCCGCAAAGTAAATCCGACCGTGTACTCGCCGCAGGAACTGGCGAAGCGCGTAAAGCAGGACAATGCATTCGTCACGCGAGTGCTTGCCCAGCCGAAGATCTGGTTGTTCGGAGGCGAAGCTGACCTCCCCGCTTGAAAATCTGATTGGACCGGGATCTCGGTCCGGGCGTATGGCGCGTCCTGGCGAAATGCGTTTCATCCGGGAGTCACCTCGATTTGACAAGGTTTAGTGAGATTACTGTTTTCTTATAAACTGCAGTAAGTTTGATACAATCTGTTGACGATGGATCCCATCAAGAACCCTTATGCACCAGGTGCCGGTACGCCGCCACCTGAACTGGCTGGACGCGACGAGTTGCGCGAAACGGTCCGGATCGCGCTTGAACGCGTGCGTGCCGGTCGACCCACCAAGAGTATTTTGATGGTGGGATTGCGTGGTGTCGGGAAAACAGTGTTGTTGGATCGGTTGCGGGAAGATGCCGAGGCGTCGGGAATCCAGACGTTGCGGGTGGAGGCGCCCGAGAGCCGTTCACTCCCCGCCATTCTCGCTCCGCAGTTGCGGCAGGCGTTGCTGCGGCTTTCTCGAAATGAGCAAGCGAAGGACCTGGCCCAACGGGCGTTGCGCGGCCTGGCCGGCTTCGCCAAGGCGCTGAAAGTGAAGTATCAGGATATCGAAGTGGGATTCGATTTCGAGCCGGAACCCGGCCTGGCAGACAATGGCGACCTTGAGCACGATTTGCAGGCTTTGCTCGAAGTCACGGGTGCGGCGGCGAAGAAGGCGGGCACCGCACTCGCCATGTTCGTGGATGAGCTTCAATACGTGGAGGAAGAGCAATTGGCGGCGTTGGTCACAGCGCTTCACCGCACCGCCCAGCGCAGCCTGCCGGTCGTGCTGGTGGGCGCCGGTTTGCCACAATTGCCAGGCAAGATGGGCCGCGCCAAATCCTACGCGGAACGCCTGTTCGATTTTCCACAAATAGGGCCGCTGTCAGATGGGGCTGCGCGACTCGCGATTTCCAAACCCGCAGAAGACGAAGGCGTCATCCTGACGCAGGCCGCCCTTGATCGGATTGTTCGCGAGACACGCGGATATCCCTATTTCCTGCAGGAGTGGGGGAAGCATACCTGGGACGCTGCCCAGGGTTCCCCGATCACAGTGCAGGATGTGGAACGAGCCACCGCCACCGCAATCGCTGCACTCGATGAGAGTTTCTTTCGAGTCCGCTTCGACCGGTTAACTCCACTCGAAAAAAAGTACCTGCGCGCGATGGCCCAGCTTGGGCCCGGTCCGCATCGCTCCGGCGACATCGCGGTCCAACTGGATCGCGATGTCACTTCTCTCGGTCCGACGAGAAGCCAGCTTATTGTCAAGGGCATGATCTGGAGCCCAAGTCATGGCGACACGGCATTCACGGTTCCGCTCTTCGATGAGTTCATGGTTCGAATCATGCCGGGTGATGACTGGCGGAGCTGAGTCAGGAATATGGGCCTTGCTACGCCCCGAAATTCTGCCCGAAGTACCACTCCGGCCCGGTTCGCGAGGTCCCGGGTCGAAACGGGACGAGCTGGACAGAGGAAGACTGGGTGGACGAAGAGGTGACATCGGAGCGCGGGCCTGACGATTGAGCGCTCGCCCAAGAATTCATGCCACTGTTGATTCATTGCACTCAGAAGCTGCTTGCGCAACTTCCGGATCGCGTGATTGATCCGTCCGCCTCCGGCGAGAGCTGGCACGCCAATGTATTGCAGTTCGATCGGCGCAAGTGCGTGTTGTTCACGCATGATACGACGCTGTACTCGATATTCGTTCCGGGGTTGAAGAAGCCGGAATTCGCGCGCCTGGACGATGTCTTTGGTCAGCGCCTTTTCAAGGGGCTGCTAGGGGACGAATTTCCGCAAGCGCAGATCGAGCGGATGCTGGATGCCTGCCGCGTGATCCGTTTCACCCGTTCCAGAAACCGCAGCGTGATGGGCTCGACCTGACCGAACACGAAACCATGAAGGACATGGCCGCTGCGGTGCTGCGCGATGCGCCCTGGAAGGAGTTCGCGCTTGCCGGCCTGTCGATGGGCGGCTACGTCGCCCAGGAAATCGTGTGCCAGGCTCCGCAGCGGGTGAAGAAGCTGGCGCTGCTCGATACGCGCTCGCGTCCGGAGCAGCCTGAAGAGACCGAGCGCCGCCAGCAGTTCATGAAACTTGCTCAGACTGAGCGCGGTTTCACGCCGGTCACCACCCGCATGCTGCCGCTGATGCTGCATCCTTCGCGCGTAAAGGAACCGGGCTTGGTCAAGGTCATCCGCGAAATGACGGAACGTACCGGTGTGGAAGCCTACGTCCGCCAGCAGACGGCCATCATTGCCCGTCCCGATTTCCGGCCCGGGCTGGCAAAGATCAAATGTCCGACCCTGGTCCTCTGCGGCCGCGAGGATCTGCTCACCCCACTCGAAAACAGCGAGCAGATGGCGGCGGCGATTCCTGGGGCGAGGCTGGTCGTGGTGGAGGAGTGCGGGCATATGTCCACGCTCGAGCGGCCGGAGAAGGTCAACCGGGAACTGAGGAAGTGGCTTGCAACTTGAGTCTCACTACGAAGCCACGAAGGCCACGAAGGTTCACGAAGAAATGCCTGGATGAAATGTCAAGCCTGTAGCATCTGGGAACACGGACATCTGCAACGAGCAGTCAGTGAGGCGGACTATGATGAGTGGCCGTTCGGCTGACACCGCATATCGGATCAGAGTCACGCGATTCGCCAATGACGCCCAGGCGTCCTGGGCGCTGGGCTCCGGTATGATGGGACTTGAGCGGTTGACCCTGCATCGCGTAACAGGGGAATCATGAATCAGTCACCTGGCATTTGCCTCTTCCTTGCATCGCTTCTTGTCCTGGGCGTGGCACCTGCACAGGCGGCTGAGGTGGCCGTTTCCCCCACGCAAGCGGATACCGTCGCCGGTGGGCCGGTCTTCGCGTCGCATGGCTTGCTCCTGCAACTGGAAAAGTTCCTGCACCGGCGCGAACTGGATGCCACCCGCCTGACCGCGGACTCCATGGTCGGCGCGATGATAGACTGGGTGCGGTTTGAACCCGCGGCCGGGATCGCCGGTGCCGAGGCCCTCGTCTTCCAGTACGGTGGCTGGTCGGAAGGTTGCGCGACGGGGTTCAAGTTCAGCCTGCTCAGAAAAGTATCCGGCCCCGACCCGTCCAGTGAGAATTTTGCCCAGACTGCGGGCATCACACTGATTTTCGAACCGAGCGCCAATGCCGACCTCGCGCCGTTCAAGCTGGTCTCCTCCGAACTGAATTCGATCGATGCGTTCATGGCGGCCATAGAAGGCTCTCCGGCATTCAAAAAACTTGCCTCGACAACACCCATGGCGGTCGTCGTAGAGAGCGGCGGCATGCGCTGAGCAGTAACGGGGCGAGATCCCGCCTCCGCGGCCAGGCGCGGGCAAATGCCCGAGGGGACGCGGTTCAATGCCCGCTTGGCTTGCGCAGGTCGAGCGCCATCCGCAATGCATTTTCGCGGCCACGATAGTAGCCGATCGTGCGTCCTGTCTCCGTGAATCCCAGCGCCCGATAGAAAGCCTGCGCGCCGAGGTTCTCCGTGCGCAGTTCGAGCCTGATCAATGCAATGCCTGCCGTCAGTGCGGAACTCTTCAGCCATTCGAACATGCGCAGGCCGACGCCCTGCCGCTGAAACGACTCCCGGACCGCGAACAGCGACAGGTGCGCGGTTTCGTCGCCGAAATTCATGATGCCGAAGCCGATGATCTCGCTGCCATAGACCGCTGTGAGGACGAGCGTTTCGGCGTTGCGGATCGCGTGTTCGACGCGTTGCCGGGTCCAGGACCAGCCGAGGCCGGTTTCAATCAGGCGGCGCGACATCTCAGCGATAACCGGGGCATCCGCCGGTGTCGCGAGCCGGAACCTCATGTCTGTGAGGATGCGCCCCATGTTATGCGGCCAGTTTAGACCTTTTGGCCGGGCCGGCCAAACGCCGCGGCCCGGTAGCGAGCGGAGAAAAAGCGCTTTCCCCCGGGCAGAGTCAGAACCTCGCCGGAAGTTTCGGCGAGACTCGCTGTTGCCGCCGCCTCGCGGGAATGGTCCGTATCCCGCAGCTTCATCGATCCGACCCATTTTTCCAGGCAGCGGAGCCGAACCGCGAGTCTGGGGTTGGCCTGTGCTAGCGCAGTATGTCCCGGATCAGGATGTCGTGCCGCCCGACCTTGACCGCGAGGAAGATCTCGCGCAGCAGCAAGGCGAGGCAGCCGATCAGGGCAAACATGGAAAGGATGAACAGCATGCTGACCACGCGGGCGAGGTCGATCGATATGAACACGCCCATGAAAGCGGTGGCGACCAGCAGGCAGATGAGCAGACCACTGACCACTGCAAACATGATCGCGTGGTAGATAAGGCCGATGCGCCGGGCCAGCAACGCCAGTTCCTCGATGTCTTCCTTCGCTGCCTCGGCGCCGTCGGCAACCGCTTTGCGCGTGCGGTCAAGCAGGAGGCGGCGGCGATCGACGATGCGACCAAGCCGGTTGTTGAGCGCCGACAGGATGGTGCCGATGGCGGTCAGCAGGAACACTGGCGCGACGGCAAGCTGGATGATGCGTGCGATATCCGTGACGTGGGCTTCCATGAGGAGTCCGTTCAGCGGATGCGCGCGGCGACTTCGCCGAACCCGTCCACCACAAAACTGAGGACGTCGCCGGGCTTGACGAATTTGGTGGCAATCATGGTGCCGGTCATGACCACCATGCCTTTCTTCATGCTCCTGCCCTGTGCGGCGACGGTATTGGTGAGCCAGGTCAGCGCCTCGAAGGGATGGCCGAGGACGTCGCGTCCATGGCCTTCGCCTGCGGTTGCGCCATTCATCGTCAGCACGCCGCGGATCGCGGCCAGATCCAGCGAGCGCCAGTCGCGGATGGGTTTGCCGAGGACGATGCCGCCATTCCAGGCGTTGTCGGCAATCAGGGTCAGGATCAGCGAAGAAATCTTCTTGTAATCGGCATTGCGGTCGTCCACCAGTTCGAAAGCCGGCATCAGCGACTCCACGGCGTCAGCGATCTGTTCGCGGGAATAGGGCGCCTTGTCCGCGGGCAGGTCCTTGCCCAGGTACGCCGCCAGTTCGCATTCGATGCCGGGCCGGCCGTAATCGTCGTATTTCAGGATGGCCGGCGAATGGTGGATCAGGTTGGCGTGGATGGGGCCGGCAAAAGGCGAAAAAAACTTCAGCATGTCCTGCATGACCGTCGAGGTCAGCGCGACCTTGTAGCCGGCCACCGGCCCAAGCCGGTCCGCCCGCAGGGTGCGGAACGCTTCCTGGATCGCATAGGCATCCTCGACGCCGCGCGGCGCCAGCGCGTCGGGCAGCGCATCGAATGGCTGGCGCGTGCGGTGCTGTTCGAGCAGCAGGCGGGCGGTTTGCTGGTTGCGTTGCTCGTCCGACATGGTGCGTCTTCTCCCGGCGCATTGTTCTGGTTTTGTCCGGAGCGAATCTTACTGCAAAGCGCACCGTCGCCGGTCGCCGCGCCTCAGGCGTCGCGGAAGCGCGTACGCCTCACGAACAGGATGGCCAGGAAGGGCAGCACGAGTCCGAGGGTGGTCACCAGGACCAGCAGCATGCCGAGATCGCTGTAGTCGGCCGGCACCTTGATCGCGCCGGTTGCGGAATCCTTCACTTCGCGCGAGATCACGAAGAACTGGTTCAGGTATTTGGTGCCGAGCTGGGAGGCCGACAGGGCGAGGTTGGTGAAGGAGGCCATCACCGCGAAGAACGTGGCCTTGAGTTTTTCCGGCGCGGAATTGGCGATCCAGGCCAGCATCGGCACCATCGCGATCTGGCCTAGCGGGGACTCCAGTGCGGTATCCACCAGCATGATGAAGCGGGCGTCGACGACTCCGCCGGTCAGCGCCGCCGTCCATTCGTGCAGCCCGTAGAACATGCCGATGATGGGCAGTGACAGGAAGGTGCCGATGACGGTGAGGAAGCCGATGACGTAGGCAATCGACCGCTCCGCCATGAAGCGGCGGAACAGGAACAGTCCGAACAGGGTGAGCGTCGACCCGATGAGCGAAAGGGTGGCGAGGAACTGCTGGTCGAAGCCGAGGCCGTCGATCATCCACCAGGTCGCGCCAGCGCCCGGATTGGGTATGGCGCGAAATACGAAGATCACGACGGCGGTCCCGACCAGCACGTTGCGGGCGGCGGGTTCGAGTTCGCCGGTTAGCCGCCACATGAGAAAGATCACGATCGACAGCGAGACGGCGAATACGATCTCTTCGGCGCCGGGCACCCGCGCCAGGCCCACGCTGAGTGATACCACGGTGAAGGCCAGGCCGCCGCCGAGTATCCACCAGTTCACCGGCGGCGGATCGTCGCGCAGGCCAAGCAGGACTTCGCATTCCCTGCGGCTGTGGCCCAGGGCCGAGAGCCGCGCCATGTTGCGCCGCCAGAGCCAGGAGGCAAGGGCCACACCGAGAACCGAAACCACTGGGATGATAAGGGCGAGCCGGTAGAGGAAAAGGTAGGCTGCTGCTTTTTCCGGTTCCGGCAGTTCGCCTACGCCGCGCAGCAGGTAGACGTTTGCCAGCGACACCAGCACGCCGCCGCCGATGATGGCGACGCGTCCAAGCGTCTGCATGGTCGTGTGCATCGACTTCCGCTGTGCAAGGCCAATCTCCTTGCCGGCCGCATCCACCCGCGGCACCGCTTCCACCGTCATCGCGTCCGCCACCACGTCCTGCAGCACGTAGCCAATGGGAGCGAGCAGCGCGGCGGTCACGAACCAGGTCTCGACTGCGGCGAACTTCTCCATATACGCCGCATCGCCGAGCAGGCCGATCATGATGAGCAGGCTGAGCGCGATCAGGCTGGCGCCGAGGTAAACCAGCAGGCTTTTCCAGCGCCACACCAGGTCCACCAGGTGGCCGAGCGGCATTTTCAGCGCCCACGGCAGCATTGCCCAGAAACCCAATGCCGCCAGAAATTCCGCCGAAAGTCCTAGCCGTTCCTTGACGAAGAAGGTGCCGACGATCGCAGTCAGGCCGGAAATGCCCGCCGCAAGGTAGACCATGAGGGGCGGCAGGTAAGACAGCCGCATCTCGCGGCCAAGCGCAAGGCAGTTGCTGTCGAACCATGCGGCGATGGCGTCCAGCGGTCCGCGTTTTTCGTTCTGGGGCATGGGCGGATCAGGCTCCGGAAAGGCTTGCGGCGTATGACACCGCGGAACTCAAGGTGTTGCGTCCAGCACCAGCGAATTCAGGATCGGCATGCCTTTTTCGGTAAACTGCCTGCCCTTGTCCTCGGGATAGGACTGGTGGGAATAGGAGACGCTCACGCCCTGCGTGGGCCTGGCAGGGTCGGGGCAGGTGAGGGTCATGGACTCGACGATCAGGCTCGCGACCGGGCCGGTGGGGCCGGCGGCGCCGCGATCCTCTATTTCGAAAACGGACATCACGCAGGCCAGGGATCCGGCCATGTACGGCTTGATGTCCTGACGAAAGATGCGAAAGCGCTTCGGGTCCAGGGCGCGGCGCTCCACGTCCCGGATTTCGCGCAGCAGGGTGTCGGGAGATTGTCCGGAGAGTTTCACGGCCAGCATCTGTATGGTCAGCGTTTCGGCGGTGAAGTCCCCGGGTTTTCCCAGCACCACGCGCTCGGGCGTTTGCTGGACCAATGCCCAGCCGTCCTTCGGCGGAATAAAAATCATGAAGCCGTTCACTGAAAACTTGAGGGGTTCCGGCGGCTTCGTGGCGCAGGCGCCGAGCAGAGCCGGCAGCAGGAGTGCGGTAAGGGCATTGCGAAGTCTCATGTTCAAGATCTGCCGGACTGGTTGGAATGGATTGGTTGGGCTGGCTTGGTTGGACTGGCATCGGGCCATGGCTATCTGCCGGAATGATAACCGCAACCGGGCAAGTTCCGCGTCTGCGGCTCAAGCGCAATCGGGACGCTGCCGATCGTTCCGGGATGGAATCCCGGATCACGCCGATTCCTTTTCAATGAGCAACCACACCGCACCGCAGCGGCCGGAAGCGCGCGCCTGGGCGTGCAGTCCCGCGCTATTTCCGCATTATCAAGGCGTTGCCCCAGAAGTGGGGGAGCGGCTACTGCCAGCAGGTTCGACCATGCCGGCATCGTCAAGCGTAGGTAGGAATCTTGCGTTTGGCGGGCCCGAGCCGGCTGATTTGCTATAGCATTACGCCCGGAAAACATAACTACAAACCCCCACGGCGCCCGTCTGTCCGGGCCTGCCGTCAACGGCGCGAGTAACTTGTCCTATACGAAAGTGCGATGTTCCCGCGGCGGTGCAACCGCCCCGCGGAAGGCGACCAGCCAGCCTGAAGGTTCCCCGATTCGGATGCGCGTCCGTTGCGGCGTCCTGCTGCTGGCGTTCGTGCTTCTTTCGCTGGAGGGCCTCAGTGCATGGGCCCAGGAAGTGTTCGAGCTCGAACCCGAATACGTCTACGGCAGGAACCGCAAGCCGACCATCGGCTATCGCAAACCCGAGGTCTTCGATCCGCTCTCGGACCGGTTGTACCAGGCCGGCTACCGCAATTTCGCCCCCGTCGGCATCCCGGACGAACTGAAGGAGGTCCCGGCCATGGAACGCGTCCAGAAAATGGGCCGCATCCTGGTCTGTGCCGATGCCTGGTTCTGGCCGTTCTCGCGCACGGCGCGCAATAACGAACCGCCCGGGATTGAACTCGAAATCCTGCAGGCGATCGCCAGGAAGCATGGCTGGGAAGTCAGCATCGCCTGGGTCAACACCGGCATGCGTTTCGGCGTCGGTGTCACCTTCAGCACCTCGATCGACAGGGGCATCTGCGACATCTTCACCGGCCTGACCTACACCGGCGATGACCATCACATGCCCAAGCACAAGATGGCTTTCACCAAGCCGTTCATGAGCACCGGCTACGTGCTGGTCACGCAGGGACCCGCAACCGACGTGAAGACCCTGGACGACGCGAAACGGCTCGGTTTCAAGGTCGGCGTGCCGGCTTATTCGCCCATGAGCGAGTACGCGGAGGCGAACAACATTCCCGTGGAAACTTTTTTCCAGAACTACCAAGTGATCAATGCGCTGATCGAAGGCAAGGTCAACGCCGCCATGATCTGGTCGGGTGCCATTTCCCAGGCCAAGCTCGAGCATCCCGAGGGTGAATTCGAGATGGTCAAAGACTATCAGCCGCCTCCGGAGATGCGCTTCGACAACAACTGGGGAGTGAAGGAAAAGGAAGTGGAGCTGCTGCAGTTCATCAACGACGAGTTCGATGCAATGCTCAAGAGCGGCGAGACAAAGCGCATATCCGAACGTTACGGCGTGCCGTTTTATCCGCCGCTTTCCAGGTGAAAACGTTCACCACGTAGGGTATCCGTGCCCTCCGTGGTGAGTGTTTTTTTGTCTATTCAATGAATTCAGGCAACAAGGGGTGGAGATCATGATCGAAAAACTGATTGAACTGAGCGTCATGTCCGGCGGGCTGTTGCCGCTGATGGGGTTGCTGCTGCTGATAACCCTGGCGGTGATCATCGAGCGCTCGTATTTCTTCCACAAAGTGCTCAAATCCGGCCACGCCATGGAGCACGACCTGCAACTGGTCGAGTACCAGAATGCGGCCAAGCTCGGGGAACTCGCCACCCACTACGAAGGTTCGCTGCAACGCTCGATCATTTCCTCGGCGCTGGCGTCGCGCGGTTCCGATGCGCAAACCATGGACCGGCACATCGAAGAAGCCATCATGTGGCAGATGCCCAAGATCGACAAGCATGTCTGGGTGCTCGACACCTCGGTCACGCTGGCGCCGCTGATGGGCCTGCTGGGGACCATCATCGGCATGGTGCACGCCTTCGACATCCTGGGCACGGCGGGCACCGGCGGCGCGGCGACCAAGATGGTGACGGGCGGCATCGCGGAAGCGCTGGTCGCAACCGGCGCAGGCCTGTTCATCGCCATCATCGCGGTGCTGTTCCTGAACCATTTCAACAAGCGCGTGCGTCTTGCCCTGCACCAGATGGACCTGCTCAAGGTGATGGTGATCAACCGCTTCTACGGCGGCGGCTCCTCGCACCAGGGCGTATCGGTGCGTGAAGCGCATGCGGCCAGCGTCACCGAGATCAAGGCGGGGAGGGGACAGTGAGTTCCCGCTCCCGCAGCGGCTACTTCGACGCCAGCAAGCCACGCGTCGAAGTGATCCCGATGATCGACATCATGATGTTCCTGCTGGTGTTCTTCGTGGTGATTTCGCTGAACATGATCGCCGGCTCCGGCGTGCAGATGGAAATTCCCAGTTCGAAGACGACGACGGAACTCAAGGCCTCGACCGTGACGGTCGGTGTCACCAAGGATGGCAAGGTGGTCGTTTCCGGCAAGCCGGTCACGCCTGACGAACTCAAGGCGAAGCTCAACCAGCTCAAGAAGGACGGGCCGGTCGACGTGGTGCTGGCCGGCGACAAGGATGTGCCGCTGCAGATGCTGCTCGGCGTGATGGACACCATCCGTGGATCGGGAATCTCATCGGTCGGCATTGCCGCCATCGCCGAGAAGAAATGACGTCGAAGGCAATACAGGCGAACGGCCCGCTCTGGGCCGATGCGCGCGATGTCGACGAGCAGGCACTGCCGCTGTGGCGCGCCGCGCTGCTAGCGCTCGGCCTCGAAATCATCCTCCCATTCCTGATCTTCGGCGTGAGCTGGTCTTTTCTGCCGGACTGGAACGATCCTCCGCCCACCGAGGTGATGTCGGTTCGCCTGGAGGAACCGCTGCCGCCGATGGAACTGCCTCCTCCCGAGCCCGAGAAAAAGAAAAAAGAGGAAAAGCCGCCGCCGACGAAGAAGATCAAGCGGGAAA
>CAYODB010000046.1:14285-20448 GCA_964402495.1 uncultured Bordetella sp. | reverse complement strand
GCCGGGACATAGGCGCCGCCGGCGGTGCAGGAACCCATGACGCAGGCGATCTGCGGAATTCCCGCCGCTGACATGTTGGCCTGATTGTAGAAAATGCGCCCGAAGTGATCGCGGTCGGGGAACACTTCGTCCCAGGTCGGCAGGTTGGCGCCACCCGAATCGACCAGATAAATGCAGGGCAGCCGGTTCTGCTGTGCAACTTCCTGCGCGCGCAGGTGCTTCTTCACTGTCATCGGGAAATAGGTGCCGCCCTTCACCGTGGCATCGTTGGCAACGATCACGCATTCACGGCCTGAAACGCGGCCGATGCCGGTAACGATTCCGGCCGCGGGCACCTGGTTGCCATACATCTCCCAGGCTGCAAGCTGAGAGAACTCGAGGAAAGGCGAGCCGATGTCCAGCAGCCGGCGTACGCGCTCGCGCGGCAGCAACTTGCCGCGGGCCAGATGCTTGTCGCGCGCGGCTACGCCACCGCCCTGCTTGATGGTCTCCACCTTGGCACGCAGGTCGGCAACCAGCGCGGTCATCGCATCGCGGCTGGCTGCGTAATCCGCCGAACGCGGATTGATCTTGCTCTGGATGGCGGGCATGTTCTCAGGCGGCCTTGATGGGAATGGGATGACCGGGAAGCAGGTCGTAGGGGTGCTTCCAGCGCGGCACGGCGCGGATGCGTGCGAGCCAGTCGTGGATGTTGGGGTACTGGTTCCAGTCGACGTCGAGATCATCCTCGAAGAACAGATACCCGCAGATGGAAATGTCCGCGATCGTAAGGCGTTCGCCAACAACGTGGCTGCGCCCTGTCAGGTGCGTATCAAGGATTTTCCAGCTCGACTCCGAACGCTTTCGAAACTCCGCCAGCACCGCCGGATCGGGATTGGGCATCAGCTTGTTCATGAAGCGGAAGGTCGCGGTATAGCTGGTCAGCTTGTGGTTGTCCCAAAGCAGCCAGCGCAGGATCTCGCGCCGCTCCGCGTCGTCCTTCCAGCCGAACTTGCCCAACTGTTCGACGAGATAGTCGAGGATGACGCCGGATTGGGAAATGCGCTGACCTTTGTGCTCCAGCACAGGCACTTCCCCCATCACGTTGATCTTGCGATAGTCCGGCGTGCGGGTCTCGCCGTTGAAGAAATCCACGAATCGAGGTTTCCAGTCGGCGCCCGCCAGCTCCAGGCAAAGCGCCGGCTTGTAGGAATTTCCGGACTGGGCGAAACCGTAGACGACGTATTCGCTCATCACCAGCCTCCGGTCTGAAGCCAGCGCTCAACCTGCGGCAACCGGTCGCAACCCCAGAAGGGTTCGTCGTCTACGAAGATGAACGGCGAACCGAACACGCCGCGCTGGATGGCCGCCTCAGTTTCCTGCCTGAGCTTTTCCTTGATCGCCGGATCGGCAATGACTTCCAGGACCTTCTGCCGGTCCAGCCCGATCGACGCGGCGACGTCAGCCGTGACGTCGGGGCTGGAGATGTCCTTGTCGTCGACCATGTAGGCACGATACAGCGCCTTTGTGGCCTCTTCCTGCCTTGCCGCGCCCTGCGATTCGAGCCAGTAGATCACGCGCGCGGGGGATTGGCTGGAGATGGGAAACTTGCTCGGAATTTTCAGTGGAATCCCCATCAGCCGCGCGGAGCGCTCCATGTCGCGGCGGCTGTAATCTCCCTTGAGCGGCACGTTGGGAAGCGGCATGCCGCCCGTGACCTTGAACGCTACGCCAATCAGCATCGGCTTCCATTCGACGGTGCGGCCGTGCTTCGCCGCCAGCGCGACAATCTGTGTCGATGCCAGGTAGCCGTAAGGCGACGCGAAGTCGTAGTAGAACTGGATCGTCTTGGCCATGCGCAATCCTTACTTCGGCGGAAACGGCGTGTTGTTGATCTTTGCGACCGCGGGCACCAGCGACGCCACCAGGTCATCCGGACCGCCGAAGCCCATGTTCACCGCCTGGGTCAGCGTCTGCAGCGTTGCGGTGGCCATCGCACCGGATACGCCGAACTCCATGGCCATCTGGTTAATTTCACCGATGTGGAATATGTTCTCGCAGAAAGCCTTGAGCGCCGGCTCGATCTCATTGAACGTCGCCTCGTCGGCGCCGACCATGGTGTTGAGTCGGCCCTGTTCGGCTTCGACGGGCGTACGCGCAAGCGGCGCGTCTGCAAAGCGCACGCCTTTCGCCTTGAGGTCTGCCGCGATCTTCAGCGTCGACCCGGGCTGGCTGGTAGAGGTATCGACCACGATTTGCCTGGCGCTCGAACTCTCGAGGATGCCACCCTTGCGATACACGAGATCCTCGACCTGCGGCGACCCGGTCACGCAGATGAAAATAATCTCGCTGGCCTTGACCAGCTCGGGGAGATCTTTTGCCTCCTTCGCGCCGAGCTTCACCAAGTCTTCGACCGGAGCGCGATTCTTGTGCCCGAGTATCGTTGTGGCGAAGCCTTTCTGCGCCAGATTCTTCGCCATGCCGTGGCCCATCATACCCACACCGATGAAACCTATTTTCTTGTTAGCCATGCTTCAAGTCTCCTCAAAAATGCATTTACACCCAACGCAGAGGCGCAGAGAACGCAGAGAAGGTCAACGAAAACGCCATGAATGGTCTGGCATTGCCCCTGGATGAATTGAAATGTCGCATCACACTCCTCCATCCATTTGAGTTCGCATTCTCCGCGTACTCCGCGCCCTCTGCGCCTCTGCGCCTCTGCGTTGAGATCTAGTTAAGCTCTATTGCCATAGCCGTGGCTTCGCCGCCGCCGATGCACAGGCTCGCCACACCGCGTTTCAATCCATTTTTCCTGAGCGCGCCGATCAATGTGACCAGGATGCGCGCACCCGAAGCGCCGATCGGATGGCCGAGGGCGCAGGCACCGCCGTGGACGTTCACTTTTTCGTGCGGCAGCTTGTGCTCCTTCATGGCAGCCATGGTCACCACCGCGAAGGCTTCGTTGATTTCGTAGAGGTCGACCTTGCCGGCATCCCAGCCGGTCTTGTCGAACAGTTTGCGAATCGCTCCGACCGGCGCCGTGGAGAACCAGCCTGGCTCCTGCGCGTGCGTCGAATGACCGACGATTGTCGCCAGCGGCCTCACCCCCAGCTTGTCCGCCGTCGAACGGCGCATCAGCACCAGCGCGGCGCCACCATCGGAGATCGAGCTGGAATTCGCCGCGGTCACGGTGCCGTCCTTCCTGAACGCGGGCTTGAGCAGCGGAATCTTGTCGAAATTGGCCTTGAACGGCTGTTCGTCGAACTCGATGAAACGCTCATCCTTACCCGCCTTGATGGCAATGGGTACCGTCTCCCAGGCAAACGATCCATCCTTGTTGGCTTTCTGCGCGCGCTGCAGCGACGTGATGGCGAATTTGTCTTGCTCTTCACGCGAAAACGAATACTTATCCGCGCAATCCTCCGCAAACGTGCCCATCAGCCGCCCCTTGTCGTAGGCATCTTCGAGGCCGTCGAGGAACATGGAGTCGATGACCTGCTGGTGTCCCATGCGAAATCCGGACCGCGCCTTGGGCAACAGGTAGGGAGAATTGGTCATGCTCTCCATGCCCCCCGCCACCATGATGTCGTTGGTCCCGGCGGCAAGCAGGTCGTTGGCGAACATGGTCGCCTTCATGCCCGATCCGCACATCTTGTTTACAGTCGTGCAGCCTGCGGACAGCGGAAGTCCGGCACCGAGCGACGCCTGGCGGGCCGGCGCCTGTCCCTGGCCGGCGGGCAGCACGCAACCCATGATGACTTCCTGGACCTGCTCGGCCTTGATGCCCGCGCGCTCCACCGCGGCACGGATAGCCGCGGCGCCCAACTGATGCGCCGCAAAGTCCTTCAGTTCTCCCTGCATGGCGCCCATCGGCGTACGGGCTACGGAAACAATTACCACCGGATCATTCGTCATAACACCCTCCAAGTAATTGCAAATCAATTTGCCACAGAAGACACGGAGAAGATCATGAAATGCCTGTACAGGAAAATAATCTGCGACTCCCGTACTAGTTCGAGCGCTCCACATGCTCCCGAATGACGAGAATCCGGTTTTCGGCTTCCGCCGTGCCCTCTGTGCCCTCCGTGGTTCACGCCTTAGCCTTGACGCCGAGCGAAGCGATTGCGAAACCGCAAGGTTTCGGGATAGGGAAATACGTCTTCGATGTGACCGGCCGCAATGCTTTGCTTGGCAGCATTCCAGAAGTCGGCATCCAGCAGCGCCGCGTGGCGCGGCAGGAAGGCTTTCCGCACTCTCGGATCGCCCAGCAGGAAGGGGGCAAATTCTTCCGGGAACACATCGTTGGGTCCAACCGGATACCAGGGCTCGGCCGCCATTTCGTCTTCCGGCGTGCGGGCAGCCGGCATGCGGCGAAACTCGCAATCCGTCATGTAAGCGATTTCGTCGTAATCATAGAACACGACCCGGCCGAACCGGGTCACGCCGAAATTCTTGAACAGCATGTCGCCGGGGAAGATGTTCGCCGCGGCAAGCTGGCGGATCGCATCGCCGTACTCGCCGATCGCGTGTTCTATCTGCTGGTCGCTGGCGCCATCGAGGAACATGTTGAGCGGAATCATGCGCCGCTCTATATAAAGATGGTGGATGACGAGCGAATCGCCGTCTTCCTCGATCACCGAGGGCGCCAGGCGCCGCAGCTCGTCCAGCAGTTCTGGCGGAAAGCGATCCTTCGGCAGCGCCACATCCTTGTATTCCAGCGTATCCGCCATGCGCCCGACCCGGTCGTGATACTTCACCAGCAGATATTTGTCCTTGACCTGCTGGCGATCGGTTTCCTTGGGCGGAGAAATCACGTCCTTGATGATCTTGAAGACGTAGGGATACGAGGGGAGCGTGAATACCAGCATCACCAGGCCGCGAATGCCGGGCGCGACGATGAACTGGTCGCCCGAGTGCTTCAGGTGATGCAGGAAGTCCCGGTAGAAAAGGGTCTTGCCGTGCTTCTGCAGGCCCAGCATGGTGTAGATCTCGGCAGCCGGCTTGTTCGGCATCAGACTCTTCAGGAAATCCACCCCGG
Source organism: uncultured Bordetella sp. (assembly GCA_964402495.1). Classification (GTDB taxonomy): domain Bacteria; phylum Pseudomonadota; class Gammaproteobacteria; order Burkholderiales; family JACQAP01; genus JACQAP01. Next base: position 15,431 of record CAYODB010000046.1, on the reverse strand, counting down.
CCGAGGGCACTTCCAGGTCCGCCATGAAGTACGCGCGGCTGAACCCGAACAGGATGGAAAGCCGTTCGAAATCCAGCAATACCGTGTCGAGGTAGATGCTGCCGTCGTCATTGCGCAGGATCGCAACGGCGAACGGATACTGCAGGTTGCCGTTAATGATCCTGCCGATGGCGTATGCGCCCTTGTTGCGGAAGAACAGCGCAGAGAGCACCTGGATCTGGTGATTGGCTTCGAGCGCGAACGGCCGCGGCAGATGATTGCGCGTCGCCCGCAGCAGCCAGCGCGTATCGCGATGCAAATCCCGAAAGGGATTGCGCAGGCCGAAATCGCGCAGGATGCGGCTGATGGTGGCTCGCAGGCCGTCCCGCGCCGGGTAATAGCTCCGGTAAGTGGGCGGATCGGAATCGATATGCTCGGTGGAAAGCGCGGGCCGCACGAACAGAAAATCGTTGTGGTAGTAGCTACGGTGGAGAATGCGACAACTCACAGAATTGAAGAAACTTTCCGCCAGTTCCGGCTGCCGGTGATGGGTCAACAGTCCGATGTAGTGCAGCTTCACCTGCTGCCAGACCGCATCCGGTAACTGATCCATATTGAATCGCCGCTGCAGGTACTCCACCGTTTCGGTGACGCGGCGCTCGTAGAACTGGATGCGTTCCCGGGAGATGCGCTGGATCTCCGCCCACTGGCCGGCTTCGAAGAGTGATTTGGCGTAACGGCTGGTTTCGCGGAACAGGCGGTAATGGCGGTTGAACCCATCCAGCGTTCCCTGTGCGATCAGGAACGCAAGATCCTCCTGGGTCTGGGCCTGGACTGTTGTTATCAAGGGCAAGCTCTGAACGCAGAGACCGCAGAGTTCGCGGAGGAGATGCCAATGAGAGAGGCCCCGGCTAACCCGTCGAACTGGAAGCAATGGTTACTTCCACATCCATCAAATGGCACGATTCATTCTCCGGTGTTCCTCTGCGTTCTTTGCGTGCTCCGCGTTGAGCGCTTCAGGAAGTTTCCTTGAATAGCTCGCGGCCGATGAGCATGCGGCGGATCTCCGAGGTGCCAGCGCCGATCTCGTACAGCTTTGCATCGCGCCACAACCGGCCGGTCGAGTACTCGTTGATGTAGCCGTTGCCGCCCAGGGCCTGGATTGCC
>CAYODB010000046.1:0-14275 GCA_964402495.1 uncultured Bordetella sp. | reverse complement strand
CCATCCAGGTGGCTTTTTCCGCGGCATAGAGAATCGCGCCAGCCGCGTCCTTGCGCGTGGTTTCGCCCCGGTCGCAGGCTTTCGCCACGGCATAGACATAGGCCCGGCAGGCATTCATGGTCGTGTACATGTCCGCGACCTTGCCCTGCATCAACTGGAATTCCCCGATGGCCTGGCCGAACTGCTCGCGCTGGTGAACATAGGGCATGACCACGTCCATGCAGGCCTGCATGATGCCGAGCGGACCGCCAGCCAGCACGGCGCGCTCGTAGTCCAGGCCGCTCATCAGCACCTGCACACCGCGGTTGATTTCGCCAAGCACGTTTTCGGCGGGCACGGCGCAGTCGCGGAACACCAGTTCACAGGTGTTGGAACCACGCATGCCGAGCTTGTCGAGTTTCTGCGCGGTGGAGAATCCCTCGAAGCCCTTTTCAATCAGGAAGGCGGTGATGCCTTTGGGGCCGGCATTGACGTCGGTCTTGGCGTACACCACAAGGGTGTCCGCATCCGGTCCGTTCGTGATCCACATCTTGTTGCCGTTGAGGATGTAACGGTCGCCTTTCTTCTCGGCACGCAGTTTCATGCCCACCACGTCGGAGCCGGCGTTGGGCTCGCTCATTGCGAGCGCGCCGACATGCTCGCCGGACACCAGCTTTGGCAGGTACTTGCGCCGCTGCGCTTCGCTGCCGTTGCGGCGGATCTGGTTCATGCAAAGATTGGAATGCGCCCCATAGGAAAGCCCAACAGAAGCCGAAGCGCGGGAGATCTCCTCCATCGCCACTACGTGGGCAAGGTAGCCCATGCCGGTGCCGCCGTATTCTTCCTCGACGGTCACGCCCAGCAGGCCAAGGTCGCCGAGTTTGCGCCAGAGATCCACGGGAAAGACATTGTCGTGGTCGATGGCGGCGGCGCGCGGGGCGATTTCGCGGGACGCGAAGTTGCGCACCGTGTCGCGCAGCATCTCGATGTCTTCGCCAAGGTCGAAATTGAGCGAAGGAAAGGAAACCATGGCGATTTGCTGCGGTCGGTTCATTGTCAGAGATCCTTTCTTCCGTGCATGGTCATCAGCGTCTGCAGGAGCGTGGCGCACAGGGTTTCCTGTCCGCCCTTGATCGCGATCGCATCGACCTGCGTCACCACCAGCAAGCGGCCGGCCTTGAGGACGCGTCCCCTCGCGACCAGTAGTTCGCCGTCACCGGGCGCCAGCAGGTTCATCGTGTATTCCACCGTCAGCACGCTGGCATCCTCCGGCATCAGCGAGAAGGCGGCATAACCCCCGGCGGAATCTGCGATGGTACCTATGATGCCGCCGTGAAAGTAGCCGTGCTGCTGCGTCAGGTCGTTCCGGTAAGGCAACTGGATTTCGCATTCGGCAGGCGCGATCCGGCTGACCCGCGCACCGATCAGCGCCATCACCCCCTGCCTGTCAAAGCTCTCTTGCACGCGCTGCGCGTAGGCGGGGTTCCTGGCTTGAAATTCCGGCATCTCGATCCTTTCGGGCCGATGACTTTAATTGACGTTTACGTCAACGTCAACGCATGCGGCTCATGTTGCGATAGAATCTTTGAACATCAATCAGTTAGTAGTTTACAGATCTCCCGATCGAGACTTTCGATGCTGCACACTCAAACCGGGAGATTGTTGCGCCGACTGGGAAAATTTGTTGCGCAACAACTGCGTATTTTCAGGCCTTTAGGAGAGAGCCGTGCTTGCGGCCATCCGCATTGGCGCCTTTATCTTTCTTGCGCATCAGCAGATCGCGGCATTGGCTTTCGAACGCATCGATTTCGCCCAGCACTGCCTCGATGTCCTCACGCTGCTGTTGCAGTATGGCGCGGCGTTTTTCCAGCACGTGGAGGAAGCGCTCAAGCTGGGCCTGGTCGTCGCCGGTCGAGTCGTACATGTCGATCAATTCGCGAATCTGCACCAGCGAAAAACCGAGACGCTTGCCCCGCACCGTTAGTTTCAGACGAACCCTGTCGCGATGACCATAGACCCGCGTACGGCCCACACGCCTGGGCGCCAGCAGGCCGTGATCCTCGTAGAAGCGGATGGCCCGGGTGGTCAGGCCGAACTCGCGCGCGAGGTCGGTGATGGAATAGGTGGTATCGGTCATGCAATCCGCCGTTGACGTAAACGTAAAGTAGAATTCGAGTATAGCGCGGGCGCCGCCCGTGGCATCAAACTCCGCCGATGACCCATCCTTCCAGCGCCGCAGTCGCTACTCCGCCCGTTAGTTCGGCCAGCCTCGTTTTTCCCCACGCCAGTCCGGTCACGTCGGGTTCGGTGCAGGAAGTCGCGCCCGGCGTTTACTGGTTGCGCATGCCCCTGCCGTTTGCCCTCGACCACATCAATCTCTGGTTGCTGCGGGATGGCAACGGCTGGACCGCGGTGGATTGCGGCATCGCCCTGGCAGAAACCCAGGCGCACTGGGACAAGGTTCTCAAGGAAGTCGTCGGTGAGAAGGGTCTCTCCCGCGTGCTAGTCACGCATTTTCATCCCGATCATTTCGGTAATGCCGGCTGGCTGACACGGCGCTTCGACGCGCCGCTGTGGATGACGGAATCGGACTACCTGACTGCGCACGCGCAATACCAGGTCCATGCGGGGCATGGGTCGGATGCAGCCGCGAGACTGTTTGCGCAGCACGGCCTGGACGCCGAACGAGTTGCCGCCATTGCCGGCCGCGGCAATTCCTATCGCAAGATCGTCTCGGAACCACCGACGCAGTTCATGCGCATCATGGAAGGCGACGAAATCACCATCGGCGCGAACCGTTGGCGCGTCTTCATCGGTTACGGACACGCACCGGAGCATGCTTCGCTGTATTGCGAAGCGTTGGGCGTGGTGATATCCGGTGACATGCTCCTGCCCAAGATCAGTACCAATGTCAGCGTATGGCCGACCGAGCCGGAAGGCGATCCGCTGAAACTGTTCCTGCGCTCGATCGACCGTTTCCTGGAAATCGAGGGCGATACCCTGGTGCTGCCCTCCCACGGACTGCCGTTCCGTGGCGCGCATGAGCGCGTGCGGATGCTGCACGATCATCATCGCGACCGGCTGGCGGAAGTGATGGAAGCCTGTTCGTCGCCCGCCACTGCCGCCGACCTGTTGCCGGTGCTGTTCCGGCGCAAGCTCGATTCCCACCAGGTTTTTTTCGCGATGGGCGAAGCCATCGCCCATCTCCACTACCTCTGGCATCAGGGCCGTCTGCACCGCACGCGTGGCGATGACGGCATCTACCGTTTCATGCGCTTGCCGGGATGAAAGTCGGCGGCGTTTCCTATCGCAGCATCTGGCGCGACGGGGATCGCGTCGGCATCGTCGACCAGACGCGCCTGCCTTTCGAGTTCCACACACTGCGACTGGAAACCAGTGAACAGGTCGGACACGCGATACGGTCGATGCAGGTACGCGGCGCCCCGTTGATCGGCGCGGCGGCCGCTTACGGCATCGCCCTGGCACTGGCGGAAAACGCCTCCGACGGGAACCTGGAACATTCGGCGGAAATGCTGGCTGCGACGCGGCCGACCGCGGTGAACCTGCGCTGGGCCATCGAACGGGTGCTCGCGCGGATTGCGCCCTTGTCGCCGGCCTCCCGCGGGAGATCGGCCTGGGCCGAGGCGGAAGCGATAGCCGGCGAAGATGTCGCACTCAATCTTGCCATCGGCGGCCACGGGCTGGAATTGCTGCGCGCCATCGCGAACAGGAAAGGCCGGGTCAATGTCCTGACCCACTGCAATGCCGGCTGGCTCGCAACCGTGGATGTCGGCACGGCGCTGGCCCCGATCTACCTCGCGCACGATCAGGGCATCCCGGTGCATGTCTGGGTGGACGAAACGCGGCCGCGCAACCAGGGCCTGCTCACCGCATGGGAGCTATCCCAGCATGGAGTTCCCAATACGCTGATCGCCGACAATGCCGGCGGGCACCTGATGCAGCACGGACAAGTGGACATGGTGATCGTCGGCGCGGATCGGGTCAGTGCCGACGGCGATGTTTGCAACAAGATCGGCACCTACCTGAAAGCGCTTGCGGCCAGGGATTGCGGCGTGCCGTTCTATGCGGCCGTACCCGGCCCGACCATCGACTGGTCCGTGAACGATGCGTTGCGGGAAATCCCCATCGAACAGCGCAGCGCCGAGGAACTGCTCCAGGTGCAGGGCAGAACGACCGATGGCCGGCTCGACAAGCTCAGGATCGGCACCGAAGGCATGGCGGCGGCGAATCCCGCCTTCGATGTCACCCCGGCACGGCTTGTTACCGCGATCATCACGGATCGCGGCATTTCTCCCGCAAGCCACCAAGGACTGGCGGGGCTCTACCGGGACAAAGCCGCATGACCGAACTGCAGCTTCGCAGGCAGATTATTGCTATCGCGCTGCGGATGAACGCGTCGGGCATCAATCGGGGCAAATCGGGCAACGTCAGCGCTCGCTGGAAATCGGGTTTTCTGGTCACGCCGTCGGGCCTGGCCTATGAAAAGACAAAACCCGCGGATATCGTCTTCGTGGACGCCAAAGGAAAGGCGACGGGAAAACGCGAACCTTCGTCGGAGTGGCGCTTCCATCACGACATTTACCGGACCCGCAAGGATTGCCTCACAGTGGTGCACACGCATTCCAGTTTCGCTACAACGCTGGCCTGCCTGCGCATGGACGTACCGGCCTTTCACTACATGATCGCCGTCGCGGGAGGCAACAGCATTCGCTGCGCACCCTATGCGACCTTCGGTACCCAGGAACTTTCCGGTCACGCGCTCGCCGCCCTCGAAGGCAGAAAAGCCTGCCTGCTGGCGAACCACGGTGTGATCGCACTCGGCGCCGACCTGGATCAGGCGCTTGCCCTGGCGATGGAAGTCGAGTCACTGTGCGAGCAGTACTGGCGCGCCCTGCAGATCGGCCAGCCGTTCGTGCTTCCCGATGAGGAAATGGCCATCGTCATCGGGAAATTCAGAACTTATGGCAAGGCCGCGGCAAGGAAGCATTGAATGTCCATGATCCCGCCCGAAACCGCGCTGGTCTTCTTCGCTGCGAGCGCATTGCTGGCGCTGACACCGGGGCCGGACAACATTTTCGTGCTCACCTTGTCCGCACTGCATGGACGCAAAGCCGGGTTGCTGGTAACCCTCGGCCTGTGCACGGGCCTGATTGGCCATACCGTGGCGGTCGCGCTCGGCATCGCGGCCCTGTTCCAGGCGTCGGCGATTGCTTTCACCATACTGAAAATCGCGGGGGCTTGTTACCTGTTGTATCTCGCGTGGGGTGCATTCCGCGCGTCGGCATTGCAAATCGAGGCAAAGCCGGGCGTCCCGCCGAGCGGCTGGCAGCTTTATCGCCGCGGCATCGTCATGAACCTGACCAACCCGAAGGTTTCGATTTTCTTCCTCGCCTTCCTGCCCCAGTTCGCCGATCCGGCGCGCGGAAGCCTCACGCTGCAACTGATCATGCTTGGTGGAATCTTCATGCTTGCGGCGTTGTTCGTCTTCAGCGGCATCGCCGCCCTGGCGGGCGCCCTGGGTAGTTGGTTGAGTCGCTCCTCGCGGGCGCAGATCACCATGAACCGCGTTGCCGGGACCCTGTTCGTCGTGCTGGCGCTGAAACTGGCAATGACAGAACGCTAGGGCGAGACGCCTCGCTTGCGCGTAGCGCCAGATACGCTTAGCGTAGCGCCCATGGCCGAATCCAAATCCAAACCACCCGAATCCCCCGTGGATCAGACCGATTTTGCGCGGACTTTTGCCGAAATTGGGCTGCGCAGCAAACACCTGGTCGAGAACTACTACGCGGCACAGAAGACCGAAGGCAACGCAGAGAATGCCGACGATCTGGGCGTTGGCAAGGCATTCAGCCAGTTAGCCGCGAAACTAATGAGCGATCCGCTGAAACTGGCAGAAGCCTCGATGCGCATGTGGCACGACTATTTCGTCCTGTGGCAAAGCACCATGCGCAAAGCCGTCGGCGAAACGGCGGCCCCGGCCGCGGAACCGGCGAAGGCCGACAATCGCTTTCGCAGCGAGCTCTGGCAGAACAACCTTCTGTTCGACTATATCAAGCAGTCCTACCTGATCGCATCGCAGAACATCCAGAACACGGTTGCGGAAGTCGAGGGACTGGACGCGCAGACCGCGCGCAAAGTGAAATTCTTCACCCGCCAGTACGTGGACGCGCTGGCACCGACCAACTTCGTGATGACCAATCCCGAAGTCCTGAAAACAACCCTGGAGTCCGGCGGCAAGAATCTGCTCGATGGCCTCAACCATCTGCTGCAGGACCTGGATCGCGGGCACGGCAAGCTGGCAATCAGCATGACCGACTACAAGGCGTTCAAGCTCGGCGAGAACGTCGCCACTACACCGGGCAAGGTCGTATTTCAGAACGACCTCATGCAACTGATCCAGTACCAGCCGACAACGGAAAAGGTCCAGCGTGCACCCTTGCTGATCGTGCCGCCGTGGATAAACAAGTACTACATCCTCGACCTGCGCCAGAAAAACTCGTTTATCCGGTTCGCTCTCGATCAGGGCATCACCGTATTCGTCATCTCCTGGGTCAATCCCGACGAGAAACTGGCAAACAAGACGTTCGACGACTACCTGCTTGAGGGTCCGATCGCTGCGTTCGGCGCAATGGAACAGGCCACCGGCGAGAAGGAGTTCAACTTGATCGGCTATTGCCTCGGCGGCACGCTGTCCGCGGCAATGCTGGCATGGATGGCGGAGAAGGAGGACACGCGGGTGAAGAGCGTGACTTTTTTCACCACCCTCATCGATTTTTCGGAACCGGGCGAACTGGGTGTTTTTGTCGACGAGGAATCAGTCTCCAGCCTGGAGAAGAAGATGACCGAGCGCGGTTATCTCGAAGGGGCGGAGATGGCCACCACGTTCAATATGCTGCGCGCCAACGACCTGATCTGGTCGTTCGTGGTGAACAATTATCTTCTCGGCAAGGAACCCTTCCCGTTCGACCTGCTCTACTGGAACTCCGACGCCACGCGCATGCCGGCGAAGATGCACACCTTCTACCTGCGCAACATGTACATCCGCAACGGCTTGCGCGAGCCCGGCTGTCTAACGCTTGCCGGGGTGCCGATCGATTTGTCGAAAGTGAAGATCCCGGCCTATTTCATCTCCACGGTGGAAGACCACATCGCACCCTGGAAGACCACCTATCTCGGCGCACAGCTTCTGAAAGGCCCGGTGCGCTTCGTCCTTGGTGGCTCGGGACATATCGCCGGCATCGTCAACCCGCCCGCCGCGAACAAGTACTGGTACTGGACTAACGGCAAGCTGCGCGACTCCGCGGATGAATGGCTGGCAACTGCGGAGAAGAACGAGGGCTCGTGGTGGAACGACTGGACAAGCTGGATTGCCGGGTTCGGCGGGGAAAAAATACCTGCGCGCGCGCCCGGCGAAGGCAAGCTTGCCGTTATCGAGGATGCGCCCGGCAGCTACGCGAAATTGAGGCTGGACGCACAAGCTCCGGAGAACCCGTCCAAGGAAAAGCCACGTCCGGCATCCCGCGCGAAACGCGGCCGCACCTAATACACGACTGGCTCGGAACGGCGCCCGAGCGCGCCGAGCGACTGGCTCGCGAACATGGCGAGGAAGCCGGCCATCACCTGAGCAACGAATTGCGCAAACGAATGCGCGAAGTTTCCTGAGGCGGGATCAACAGCGTGTCTGAAGGGAGGAGAAGATGGAACTGACCAAAGAGCAGCGGGAACATTTCGACCGCGAAGGCTACCTGTTTTTCCCCGGGCTGTTCTCCGAAAAAGAGATCAAGGTCCTGCTGGATGAAGTCCCGGCGCTGTACGCGCAGCGGCGCCCGGAGAACGTCCGCGAAAAGGACAGCGATGCAGTGCGCACCAATTTTGCCGCCCACATGTACAGCAATCCCTTCGCCAGGCTGGCGCGCCATCCGCGCATGGTCGAGCCCATCAGGCAGCTTTTCGATGAAGACGTGTACATGCATCAGTTCAAGGTCAACGGCAAGATGGCCTTCGACGGCGACGTCTGGCAGTGGCACCAGGACTATGGCACCTGGAAGAACGACGACCAGATGCCGGAACCGCGCGCAATGAACGTGGCCATCTTCCTGGGCGAAGTGAACGAGTTCAACGGTCCGCTGATGTTCATTCCCGGCAGCCACAAGCTGGGCGTGATCGATGCCCAGCACGACACGTCCACCACCAGCTATCCTTTGTGGACCATCAGCCACGATACCATCCGCAAGCTGGTCGACCGCGGCGGCATCGTCGGGCCGAAAGGCCCGGCGGGTTCGATGATCCTGTTCCATTCCTGCCTGGTCCACGCCTCGAGCTCGAATCTGTCGCCTTGGGACCGGATCAATGTTTACCTGAGCTTGTGTGCGGTGTCGAACCACATCCGTCGCTTCAAACGTCCCGAGTACATCGCGCATCGTGATTTCACCCCGATCGACTGCCTGCCCGACGATTGCCTGCTGAAAGACTACGACGTGCCGCTGCCCTGGAAAGACGGCACACCCGAGCAGGCCCTTAAGCCGCTCGCTGCCTGAGGGGCGCAGCATGAATCTGTACGCGAAGCTTCGCGAACGCGCTGCCCAGGGCAATCCGCTTCGGGTCGGCCTGATCGGTGCGGGAAAATTCGGCGCCATGTATCTGGCGCAGGTGCCGAAAACACCCGGACTGCATCTGGCCGGGATCGCTGACCTGTCTCCGGCCAATGCAAAGGCGAACCTCGATCGCGTCGGCTGGAAAGCCGAACGCCATGCGGCAGCGTCGCTTGATGCGGCGTTCTCCTCGGGCCTGACCCACGTCGGCGACAACTGGGAAGCCCTGGTGAAAGATCCACGCATCGACATCATCGTCGAGGCCACGGGCAATCCCGTCGCCGCGGTCGATCATGCGCTGCTGGCATTCGAAAACGGCAAGCACGTCGTGATGGTCACGGTGGAAGCGGATGCGATGTGCGGGCCTTTGCTCGCGCGCCGGGCCAGCGAAGCCGGCGTCGTCTACAGTCTTGCCTACGGCGACCAGCCGGCGCTGATCTGCGATCTGGTCGACTGGGCACGCGCCTCCGGATTCAACGTCGTCGCCGCGGGCCGCGGCCACAAATGGCTGCCGCACTTCGCGCAGTCCACCCCTGAAACGGTCTGGGGTTACTACGGCCTCACGCCCGAGCAGGCGAAGATCGGCGGCCTGAACCCGAAGATGTTTAACTCCTTTCTCGACGGCTCGAAGCCGGCGATCGAGAGCACCGCGGTCTGCAATGCGACCGGCCTCACCCCTGCGCCGCACGGATTGCTGTTCCCGCCCGCGAGCGTGGACGACATCCCCAATGTGATGCGCCCGGTTGCCGAGGGCGGGCACCTGCACCACAAGGGCCAGGTGGAAGTGATCTCCTCCCTGGAAAAGGACGGCCGGGTCATTCCCTACGACATCCGCTTCGGCGTGTTCGTGGTGTTCGAAGGCGAGACCGAGTACATCCGTAACTGCTTCAAGGAATACATGGTGCGCACCGACAGCACGGGACGTTATGCCTGCCTGTACAAGCGCTGGCACCTGATCGGGCTGGAAGTGGGCATCTCCGTTGCATCGGTGGGCTTGCGGGGTGAAGCGACAGGTTGTCCGACGGGATTCCGCGCCGACGTGGTCGCGACCGCAAAACGCAACCTCAAGGCCGGCGAAATCCTCGACGGCGAAGGCGGCTACACGGTGGTCGGGCAACTGATGCCCGCAGCGGCATCGCTTGAAATCGGCGCCTTGTCGCTGGGACTGGCGCATAACGTGAAGCTGCTCAAACCCGTCGCGGCAGGGCAGCCCGTGCGCTGGACCGACGTGGCGGTGGACGAATCGAACCATGCGGTGAAGATACGGCGGGAAATGGAACGGCTGTTCTCACCAGACCAGGAAGCCGTGCTGGCCCAATAGACCGGGTTCGTTGCACGGCCGCCATCCATTGATGGATGATAGGGGTGTTTCACCGCCGACCGGCCAACTCCCCGCCTGCATTTTCCCGTCCCATGCCCCAAAAAAAATCACGCAATACCCAGATCGCGGCTGCCGTCATCGGCAACGCCCTCGAATGGTATGACTTCGTCGTCTACGGATTCCTGACCGTCATCATCTCCCGCCTGTTTTTCCCGGCGGAAAGCGAATACGCGTCATTGCTGCTCACCATGGCGACCTTCGGCGTGGGTTTTTTCATGCGGCCGGTTGGCGGCATCGTGATCGGCCTGTACGCCGACCGCAACGGCCGCAAAGCCGCGCTGCAACTCATCATCGGCCTGATGACGCTGTCGATGGCCATCATCGCCTTTGCGCCGACCTACGCCGCGATCGGCATCGCGGCACCGTTGCTGATGGTGTTCGCGCGGTTGCTGCAGGGTTTCGCGACCGGTGGAGAGTTCGCCAGCGCCACGTCCTTCCTGGTGGAAATGGCGCCGCCGGGCAGGCGCGGCTTCTACGGATCCCTGCAGATGGTGGGCCAAAGCCTCGCCGCACTTTCCGGTGCCATCGCCGGCGCACTGGTCCTGCGCGGTCTTACGCCGGAGCAGGTCGATTCCTGGGGATGGCGCCTGCCTTTCATCTTCGGCCTGCTGATCGGCCCGGTCGGCATCTACATTCGCAAATACCTCGACGAAACGGACGCATTCCTGGAATCGCGCAAAGCGTCGGCCGCCCCGGGTGCAAAGAGATTCTCGCTGATCCAGAATGCGCGCAGCATCGCGGTCTGCTTCGGCCTCGTCATCTGCGGAACCATTTCCTTCTACGTTGTGCTGGTGTACATGCCCACGTTTGCCAAGACCCAGCTCGGCATCCCGCTGGCGGACGCCTTCGTGGCCCAGGTGATCGGTTTGATCTGCCTCACGCTGGTGATACCTGTCTGCGGCGCGCTCACAGACCGCATCGGCCGCAAGCCCGTGCTGATGGCCGCGGCCATTGCCTACTTCGTCCTGCTCTATCCGCTGTTCGACTGGGTGCACTCTGCGCCCAGCCTGGCACGGCTCACCATCATGCAGGCGGTGCTCTGCAGCCTGGTCGGCGTGTACTTCGGCGCGATATCCACTGCGCTGGCGGAACAGTTTCCGACCCGGGTGCGCTCCACCGGGCTTGCGATAGGCTACAACTTTGCGGTAATGCTGTTCGGCGGCTTCGCGCAGTTCATTGTCACCTGGTTGATCCGCGAAACCGGGTCGCCGATCGCACCGGCCTACTATGTCATGTTCGGCGCGGTGGTCGGGTTTGTCGCATCGCTTTTCGTGGTTGACCGCTATCGGGAGCAGCATTTGCCCAAGACTTACTGAGGAGCCGCTGATGGAAAACAGGACGAAAACATTTCTGGCCGGCGCGGGACTGACCCTGTTCGCCGCAGGCCTCTGGACCGGGGCCCTGCTTCAGTCCGGAAACAGTCTGGCCGACGCGGGCACCAAGACGATGAAGGTGGTGCGCATCTACACCGGGCCGGACAACCAGTCGCACTTCGAGGACCTGGAAGTCCCGCTCAAGGACGGCGGCAAGATCGGATTCATGTCAGAACGGATCCAGGCCACCGGCATCGTGTTTCGTGAAACGGCCGGCGATTACAACTACGACTTTCACACGGCGCCGCGGCGCCAGTACGTGGTGAACCTCGAGGGCGAGGTGGAAATCGAAGTGGGCGATGGGACCCGGCGCACCCTTCGCAGCGGCGACGTCTTGCTGGCCGAAGACCTCACCGGGCAGGGCCACATCAGCCGGGCGGTTGCGGGAAAATCCCGCAAGTCGCTGTTCATCACGCTCGACTAAAGGCCGGATCGGATTATTTTCTTCGTTTTTGGCCTTGTTCAGGAAAATAATCATGTATGCGCGTCGATTTGCAGGTGAAATAGGAAAGCATTTGGGGTGAAATCGCCCTAGACTTTCTCCTGCGATTTGCGTTGGTCAACCCGCCTCAAAAGGGCGCGGCGAACCCGAAGGAGCCCGACCGGGGCCGCACCGAAGCGCAAGATAGCGCCGGCCGCAGTGAAGTTGCGGAAACAGCCGGGTTTTACGTTAACGTCAACGTCAGCAATAATGAGCGCCCGCGCTTATTGCGCGGCCTTTTTTGATCGGACGCCATCGCCATGACCGACTTGAGCGTGCAAAGCGCGGACCAGGGTAACCAGGCCAGGAACAAGATCCGCTTCGTCACCGCGGCGAGCCTGTTCGACGGCCATGATGCGTCGATCAACATCATGCGCCGCATCCTCCAGGCCAGCGGCGTCGAAGTCGTCCATCTCGGCCACAACCGCTCGGTGGACGAAGTCGTGAACGCCGCCATTCAGGAGGATGTGCAGGGCATCGCCATTTCCTCCTACCAGGGCGGCCATGTCGAGTACTTCAAGTATGCGATCGACCTGCTGCGCGAGCGCGGCGGCGAGAACATCAAGGTATTTGGCGGCGGCGGCGGCGTCATCGTGCCGCACGAAATCGAAGAACTGCACAAGTATGGCGTGGCCCGCATTTACTCGCCGGAAGACGGCGCGAAAATGGGGCTTCAGGGCATGATCACCGACATGATCCGCACCGCGGACCGCAATCTCGCCGCGGAACTGCCGGCCAGCCTGGACGAAGTCTTTCTTGGCAATGCGCGGGCCCTGGCCCGGGTCATTACGGGTCTGGAAAACGGCACGCTGCCCGAGGCATTGCACAAGCAACTGCTGGAACAGGCCGCGAAACATGAAGACGTGCCGGTCCTGGGCATTACCGGTACCGGCGGTTCCGGCAAGTCCTCGCTCACCGACGAACTGATCCGCCGCTTCCGCATCGACCAGGACGATACGCTCAAGGTCGCGGTCATCGCGGTCGATCCCTCGAGGCGCAAGACCGGCGGCGCGCTCCTGGGCGACCGCATTCGCATGAATGCGATCAACCATCCGAACATCTACATGCGCTCGCTGGCCACGCGCGATGCAACCAGCGAGATCTCGGCGTGCCTGCCGGATGTCATAGCGGCCTGCAAGTGCGCCGGGTTCGACCTGGTGCTGGTCGAAACCTCGGGTATCGGCCAGGGCGACGCCGCCATCGTGCCGCATGTGGATTTTTCGCTGTATGTGATGACGCCGGAGTTCGGCGCCGCCAGCCAGCTCGAGAAAATCGACATGCTCGACTTCGCCGATTTCGTTTCCATCAACAAGTTCGACCGCCGCGGCGCGCAGGATGCACTGCGCGACGTACGCAAGCAGATGCAGCGCAACCGCGGCGCCTTCGGCGTCTCCCCGGAGACCATGCCGGCGTTCGGCACCATCGCCTCCCGCTTCAACGACGACGGCGTGACCGCGCTCTACCAGACGATTTTCACCGAACTGAAGACGCGCGGACTGAAGGCCGGCGAGAGCCGGCTCAAGCCGGTGGCCGTCAGGTCATCCTCCGCACTGAACATCATCGTGCCGCCCGCCCGCTCCCGTTACCTGGCGGAGATCGCCGAAACGGTGCGCGGCTACCACGCCGACGTCGTCACGCAGGCCCGCATCGCGCGCGAACGCCAGCAATTGAGCGAAGCCCGCCGCATGCTGGACGTGGCAAAAAAAAGCTCGGCCGATCTCGAACCGCTGATTGCGGAACGCGACAAGGCGCTCAGCGCCGATGCCCGGTCGGTGCTGGAACAATGGCCGCAGGTGCGGCAGGCTTACTCCGGCGACGAACAGGTCACAAAGACCCGCGACCGCGAGATCCGCACGACGCTCAATTCCACCACCTTGTCCGGGACAAAAGTACCGAAAGTCGCACTGCCCCGGTTCGAGGATGACGGCGAAACCCTGAAATGGCTGATGCGCGAGAACCTGCCCGGTTATTTTCCCTACACCGCCGGGGTGTTTCCGTTCAAGCGAGAGAATGAAGATCCGACCCGGATGTTCGCCGGCGAAGGCGACCCGTTCCGCACCAATGCCCGCTTCAAATTCCTGTCGAGGGACATGCCCGCCAAGCGCCTGTCCACCGCCTTCGATTCGGTGACGCTCTACGGTTTCGACCCGCACGAACGGCCGGACATATACGGCAAGGTCGGCAACTCGGGCGTCTCCATCGCCACGCTCGACGACATGAAGGTGCTGTATTCCGGCTTCGACCTCTGCGATCCGGCGACGTCGGTGTCCATGACCATCAACGGCCCGGCGCCGACCATCCTGGCGATGTTCGTCAATAGCGCCATCGATCAGCAGGTCGACAAGTTCGCCGCCCAGCACGGCCGCCAGCCGAACGAGCAGGAAGGGGCAAAGATTCGCGCCTGGTCGCAGGAAAACGTGCGCGGCACCGTGCAGGCCGACATCCTCAA
>CAYODB010000045.1:0-20612 GCA_964402495.1 uncultured Bordetella sp. | reverse complement strand
ACCAGACCCTGCTCGACAAAAGGCAGAAAGGCGTCCTGCTGCGCCTTGTTGAAGCGATGCACTTCATCGACGAACAGAAGGGTGCGCCGCCCGGATTGTTGCAGCGAATTTTCGGCACGCGCCACCGCGTCGCGAATGTCCTTGATGCCCGACAGCACGGCGGAAAGCGCGATGAACTCGGCATCGAACGCTGTTGCCATGAGCCGCGCCAGCGTGGTCTTGCCCACACCCGGCGGCCCCCACAGGATCATCGAATGCAACTTGCCGGATTCGTAGGCAATCCGCAGGGGCTTTCCGGGGCCGAGCAGATGCTGCTGCCCGACCACCTCATCCAGGCTCTGCGGACGCATCAACTCCGCGAGCGGCGCCGCGGGCTGCCTGGATTCGAACAGATCAGTCAAAGGCGTACCCCTTCACCGCAAAGGCGCAAAGACGCGAAGAAATGCCGCAAAGGAAAGCGAAAGACATTCAAATGGCACACGAGTAATGGCGGGCAGAATATCGATAGGAACCCGGCAAATGCCAGTCAACATAGTTTTCTTTTCGTCCTGGCCTTCCTTCGCGTCCCCTTTGCGCCTTTGCGCCTTTGCGGTTAGGCGTTATTCCGTTACGACATCCGCGCCTTCGGGCACGGCGAACTTGTACATGTCGGGAGACGACTTGGGATTGCGCTGCAGTTTGGAGAGCTTGATGCTCGTTTTCTGACCGAAGTGGTCGTAAAGCTCCATGACCTCCAGTACATTGCCGCGGAAACCCATGTGCACCTTGTCGAACAGGCTCTCTTGGTCCAGCGGCCTTGCTTCGAGCCAGTCGAGCTGCTTTTTCATCCCCAGCGCATTCAGGGAGAAATACTTGTCGATGTCGTCCGACCCCGCGAGCAACGCGGCAGGACTGCTCCCCAGCGCCTTGTCGAGCTTGCGTTCCGTGACCTGATTGAGGTCCTTGTCGTAGATCCACAGCTTGCTGCCGTCGCCGACGATCAGTTGCTCGTACGGCTTTTCATAGGTCCAGCGGAATTTCCCGGGCCGCTCGAACTGCACGGTACCGCTGGCCTTTTGCGCAATCTCGCCGCCGGAGTCGGTCACCGTTTGCGTGAACGTCGCCCGCGCCGATCGCGTCTGCTCGATGAAGGCACGCAGTTTTTCGATCGGCCCCGCCAGGGCGGGTTGCGTCGCCAGCACACTGGTGCCAATTGCAAGGATCAGGAGTTGGCGAATTGCGGAGCTAAATACCATCAGAATTTCCTCGTTCTCTGGAGGTCGGAGATCAGGCCACCGGTGAGGGTGACGACCGTTGTGAAAGGATCGGACAGGGTCGGGTAGTAGTAGAGCTTCCTCAATTCGAGATTGTTGAAGGACTGCACGCGGGCGCCACGCCGCCCGGTGATCACCGCGCTGCCGACCGTCCCGTCGGCCGATTCATAGTCGGGCGAGCCGGCCCGCTGCAGCAACTCGCCTTCGGTCATGCCATTGCGCAGCATGATGTAAACGTCGAATGGCAGGCCACGAACGGTCGCAACCGGCGCAGGAGCCGGCGCCTGGGGCGCTGCAGCCGCCTGACGGGATGGCTCGGGTAGCGGCTTCTGTTCCACTACCGGGCTTACCTCGGGCCGGTTTACGGTGCCGATGTTCGGAAGATCGACCGGTCGTGACGGGGCGTTGGCGGGCGGTGTATCGCTGTAGTGCGCCCTGCCTTCGCGGTCGACCCACTTGTAGACGTCGGCCGCCGCCGGAATCGCTGTGCACAACAATGCCAGAACTGCGGAAACGTTCTGCATGACCCCCTCCTTGTTTCCGGCTTTACGCCTCGCTGCGCGAGGGCGCGAGGACTTCGCGGTTGCCATTGGATTGCATGCTCGAAACCAGTCCCGCCCGTTCCATCTGCTCGATCAGCCGCGCGGCGCGGTTGTAGCCAATCCGGAGGTGCCGCTGCACCAGGGAGATCGACGCGCGCCGCGACTTGACCACAATGTCGACGGCCTGGTCGTAGAGCGGATCGGCCTCCACATCCGTTTCGCCGTTGCCGCCGCCGTTCTCGGCCTCGGCCTCGCCGCCTTCCAGGACTTCTTCGATGTATTGCGGCTCGCCGCGCGACTTCAGGTATTCCACGACCTTGTGCACTTCCTGGTCCGCCACAAACGCACCGTGGACGCGCTGCGGATATCCGGTGCCCGGCGGCAGGAACAGCATGTCGCCCTGCCCGAGAAGCTGTTCCGCACCCATCTGGTCGAGAATGGTCCGCGAATCCACCTTGCTCGATACCTGGAAAGCGATGCGCGTCGGAATGTTCGCCTTGATCAGGCCCGTGATCACGTCCACCGAAGGGCGCTGCGTTGCCAGGATCAGGTGAATGCCGGCCGCCCTCGCCTTCTGTGCCAGGCGGGCGATCAACTCCTCCACCTTCTTGCCTACGACCATCATCAGGTCGGCCAGTTCGTCTATGACCACGACGATCAGCGGTAATTCCTTGATGGGTTCCGGATTCTCCGGGGTGAGGGTAAAGGGGTTGGTCAGCGGTTTGCCGGCCTTCTCCGCTTCCCTGACCTTCTGGTTGAATCCGGAAAGGTTACGCACGCCCAGGGTGGACATCAGCTTGTAACGCCGGTCCATTTCACCCACACACCAGTTGAGCGCATGCGCGGCCTGCTTCATGTCCGTGACCACCGGCGCGAGCAAGTGGGGGATGCCCTCGTAAACCGAAAGCTCGAGCATTTTCGGATCGACCAGGATGAGGCGCACGTCTTTTGGCGGCGCCTTGTACAACAGCGACAGGATCATCGCGTTGATGCCGACCGATTTTCCGGAGCCGGTCGTGCCGGCCACCAGCAGGTGCGGCATGCGGCCCAGGTCGGCGACGATCGCGTTGCCCGCGATATCCTTACCCAGCGCCAGGGTCAGCGGCGATGCCAATTCCGCATAGACTTTCGACGACAGGATTTCCGACAGGCGAACCGTCTGCCGCTTCGGGTTGGGGATTTCCAGCCCCATGCACGATTTTCCCGGAATCGTTTCCACCACGCGCACGCTAACCACTGACAGGGCGCGGGCAAGGTCCTTCACCAGGTTGATGATCTGGCTGCCCTTCACGCCGACCGCGGGCTCGATCTCATAGCGGGTGATGACCGGCCCCGGCTGTGCCGCGACCACATTCACTTCAATGTTGAAATCGGAAAGCTTCTTTTCTATCAGCCGCGAGGTGTACTCCAGCGTGTCGGCGGACAGGAGTTCGATGTCGACTGGCGGTTCGTCAAGCAAGTGCAACGGCGGCAGCGGCGAGTCCGGCAGGTCCTCGAACAGCGGCTTCTGCTTTTCCTTGCCGACCCGATCCGACTTCGGGATCTCGATGCGCGGGGGCTCGATGCGGACCGGCTCGTGCTCTTCGAAGCGCTTGCGTTCGACCCCGACGATTTCCTCGCGCTCCTCGATCGCCTGCTCACCAGCCTTGCGATCCTGGCGGGTGTGCCACTGGTCGCGCAGGAACAGGTAGCCGTCCTCGATCGCCCCGCCGAGTTTTTCGATGAACGCGACCCAGGACAGGCCGGTGAACAGGGAGATCCCGACGCCGCACAGGACCATCAGCAGCAGCGTGCTGCCTGTAAAGCCGAAAACTTTGGCGAACAGTCCGCTGATGACGCTGCCGAGCACGCCGCCCGGTGCCTGCGGAAGCTGGGCATGCAGCGAATAGAGCCGTAACGCCTCGATGGCGCTGCTGGCGAAAATGAGCAACAGGAATCCGCTTCCGGCCACCGCAACCGAACGGCGGTCGGTTTCCGGGGGAACATCGATGCGCCGGTAGCTCCAGACCACGGCGCCGACCAGGAAAACTACCCACCACCAGGCGGAGAGTCCGAACACATACAGCAAGATGTCCGCGATCCAGGCACCGGCGTTGCCCCCGGCATTGGCGACCTGCGAACCCGTTGCCTGGTGCGACCAGCCGGGATCGGCCTTGCTGTAGGTGACCAGGATGAGGACAACGTATAGCGCCGCGCCGACCAGGAGCAGCCACCAGGATTCCCGCAACAGCGCGGCGATCTTCGGCGGCAGAGGTTTGCGCGGCTCCTTCTGCGGGGCGGATTTTGAAGCGGACAGCGTTCGCAAGAAATTACCTTTTGAGTTTCAAAGGATTATATCCCAGCCCACGGCGGCGATCTAAGCCGAATTTCATTGCGTGGACATGAACTTTCGCTCGCTGCTACAGTTTGATTTTCCTGCACTTGCCCACACATAAAACCAACATCATGAGCACCACAAACAGACACGATCGTTTACTTATTCTTGGTTCCGGCCCGGCTGGCTACACGGCGGCCCTCTACGCGGCGCGCGCCAACCTGAAACCGGTGCTCATCACCGGCATCGTGCAGGGCGGGCAGTTGACCACTACTACTGAAGTGGATAACTGGCCGGCCGATGTGATGGGCGTACAGGGTCCGGAACTGATGGAACGTTTCCAGAAGCACGTCGAACGCTTCAACACCGAGATTATTTTCGACCATATCCATACCGTGAAGCTGGGCGTCAAGCCAATGGAATTGATCGGCGACCAGGGCACTTACACCTGCGATGCGCTGATCATCGCCACCGGCGCCTCGGCGAGATACCTGGGCCTGCCTTCGGAACAGGCCTTCATGGGTAAGGGGGTATCGGCTTGCGCCACTTGCGACGGCTTCTTCTATAAGGGACAAGACGTGGCCGTGATCGGTGGCGGCAATACGGCGGTCGAAGAGGCCCTGTACCTGTCCAACATCGCCAGGAGCGTGACGGTGGTGCACCGGCGCGACAAGTTCCGCGCGGAAGCGATCCTGATTGACCGGCTCATGGAGAAGGCAAAGCACGGGAACGTCAAGCTCGAGTGGAATTACACCCTTGACGAGGTGCTGGGCGACAAGAAAGGCGTCAACGGGATCCGCATCAAATCGTCGGCAGGCGGCAGTCCCCGCGATTTGTCGCTGGCCGGCGTATTCATCGCCATTGGTCACACCCCGAATACCCAGATCTTCCAGGACCAGGTCGAGATGGTGAACGGCTACATCGTGACCCGCGGCGGGAATGAGGGAAATGCCACCGCCACCAGCGTGCCCGGCGTGTTTGCCGCCGGCGACGTCCAGGATCACGTCTATCGCCAGGCTGTCACCAGCGCCGGCACCGGCTGCATGGCGGCGCTGGATGCGGAGAAGTATCTCGAAGAACTTGGTTAACCCTTCACCGCAAAGTCGCGAAGGCGCAAAGGGAACGCAAAGAAGAACAAGGAACCACTGGAGGATCTAAAACTCTGTCACGTATCCAGTTGGGGTATTTGTGAGGTTTTCCTGACTTTCTTTGCGGATTTTATTTGCGCCTTCGCGCCTTTGCGGTTCGTTGCCTTAGATCACCATGCCCAAGCGTCCTGCCAAACCGGAGCCCGAACCCGCAAAGACCGCGGATGAGGCCGCATTGCTGCGGGAGGCCTTGAAGGGCGTGGCGCCGATCCCGGACCCCGGCAAGGCCAGCCTCCGCAAATCCCCTCCAGCCCCGGTTCCCGTGCAACAGATGCGCGACAACGAACTGGTACTGGCCGACAGTCTTTCCGACAATACCGCGCTGGAAATCGGCCGCGAGACCGGCGAAGAGCTGGTGTTCCTGCGCAACGGCCTGCCCACCCCGATCCTGCGCAAGCTCCGGCGCGGCGACTGGGTGATCCAGGACCAGCTCGATTTGCATGGCCTGCGCAGCGACGAAGCACGTCGGCTGCTGGCCGAATTCCTTTCCCAGTCCCTGAAGCACGGCTATCGCTGCGTCTGCCTGATCCACGGCAAAGGATTGCGCTCGGAGAACCGCGAGCCCGTGCTCAAGCGCAAGGTCGGTAACTGGCTGGCGCAACGGGACGAAGTGCTGGCCTTCATTCAGGCCCGGCCGGAGGATGGAGGCGGCGGCGCGGTGGTGGTGCTGCTCAAGGCGAAGGGGAAAAACCAGTACTGAGTGCTGAGTACGGGGTGCTGAGAAAGAATCCAGGTCCGAAAATACTTGAGCCGCCCGAAGGCGGCCCACATAAATCCCATGGCTGGCGGCGCCAGGGGTGTTATCCGAGCGGGTGTTCTCCCAGCGGGTGTTCTCCCAGCACGCAGCACTTATGGGCGATGCCCGGTATCCAGCGAAGTCGGGCAATACTCAGCACGTATCTAGACCGCTGCTTCGTCGGTCTCGCCGGTGCGGATGCGGATGACCTGTTCCACGGTCGTCACAAAGATCTTGCCGTCACCAATCTTGCCGGTGCGCGCCGCCTTGACGATGGCCTCGATGGCCTGGTCGGTCAGCTTGTCGGGAACCACCACTTCCACCTTGACCTTCGGCAGGAAATCGACCACGTATTCCGCCCCGCGATAGAGCTCGGTATGGCCCTTCTGCCTGCCGAATCCCTTGACTTCGGTCACCGTCAGGCCCGTCACGCCAATGTCCGAGAGCGCCTCGCGGACTTCATCCAGTTTGAACGGTTTCACCACCGCTTCGATCTTCTTCATGACTGCTCCCAGGAAACATTTCGGTTAGGTCTGGCTCCCGTGACAAGTATAGACGGCTGCCGGGACATCCGGAAAGTAGTTGGGCCGGTCAAAGTCCACCCCGGTACTTGTTGGTGATCGGATAGCGCCAGTCCTTGCCAAAGCCGCGCCGGGTGATGCGGATGCCGACTGGGGCCTGGCGACGCTTGTATTCGTTGATGTGCACCAGCCGCACCACTTTCTCTACGTCCTCCCGCTTGTAACCGGCTGCGACAATTTCCGCGATGCTGCGATCCTCCTCGACGTAGTGCTCGACGATGGCATCCAGCACGTCGTAGGGAGGCAGGCTGTCCTGGTCGACCTGATCCGGCCGCAACTCGGCGCTCGGCGGCCGGGTGATCACCCTCTCCGGAATCACTGCCGACAGGCTGTTACGGTAGCGTGACAGCATGTACACGTACTTTTTGGTCAGGTCCTTCAACACGGCAAAGCCACCGGCCATGTCGCCATATAAAGTGGCGTAGCCGGTGCTCATTTCGCTCTTGTTGCCGGTGGTGAGGACAATGGAGCCGAACTTGTTCGACAGGCCCATCAGCAAGGCGCCCCGGATCCGGGACTGCAGGTTCTCCTCCGTTGCATCGAAGGGTCTGTCGCCGAATTCCGGTGCCAGGGCCTTCATGTAGGCGTCGAACATGGGTTTGATCGCGATTTCGCTGTAACGCACGCCGAGGCGCTTCACCATCTCGCGTGAATCCTCGATGCTGATGTCCGCCGTGAACTGCGAGGGCATCATGACGGCATGCACGTTGCCAGGTCCGAGCGCATCGGCTGCGATACAAAGCGTTAGCGCGGAATCGATGCCGCCCGACAATCCTAGCAGCGCTCCGGGAAAACCATTCTTTCCGAGATAGTCGCGCACCCGGAGGAACAGGGCCCGGTAAATGCTGGCATCCGTCGGCAACTCCGGCACGACCGCTCCGGCAAGCACCCTGCCATCGGTGACATCGACGAACGCGAGCTGCTCCTCGAAAGCCGGCAGTTGGTGCGTAAGCTTGCCGTCGGCATCCATGACGAAGGATGCGCCGTCGAAGACCAGTTCGTCCTGGCCGCCTACCATGTTGCAGAATACGACCGCCATGCCGGTCTCGGCGGTACGGTCGCGGACGACTTCATAGCGGCTTTTCTGCTTGTTGATGTGGAACGGCGACGCATTCAGCACCAGCAGCACCTGCGCGCCGGCGGCGCGCGCCAGCTTCGGCGCTGCCGGCTCCCAGACATCGGCGCAGATGTTGATGCCGACATTGACGCCTTGCGCATTGGGCGTAACACGGGCGATGCTCTCGCCCTCCGCGCCCCAGACATCCTCGCAGATGTTCACACCGACACGCACTCCCCGGATTTCAACAACGCAGGGCCGGGCGCCGGATTCGAAATAGCGCTCTTCGTCAAAAACGGTGTAGTTGGGCAGGTCGTGCTTATGGTAGGTGGCGGCTATGCGGCCGTCCTGCAGCACCGAGGCAGCGTTGTACAGGCGGCCGTCGGCGCGATCCGGATGCCCGACCACGATGCCGATGCCGCGCACCTGCCGGACCAGTTCCAGGAGAGCGCGCTCGCAGGCGGCGTAGAAATCCTCGCGCAGCAGCAGGTCTTCCGGGGGATAGCCGCACAGGGAAAGCTCGGGAGTCAGCAGGAGATCGGCGCCCCCCGCCTTCGCGCGTTCTGCGTACTCGAGGATTTTTCTGGAATTGCCGGAGAGATCGCCGACGGTGCAGTTGATCTGGCCAATCGCTATGCGCATGCCTGCTACTATATCATCCGGTTTCCCGGTCAATGAATACGCGCAACGGCATTCACGTTCTCGACTCGCTGGCGCCAGTCGCCGCCTCCGAATGGGATGCGCTGACCGGCGGCCACCCGCTGCTTTGCCACGCATTCCTGCACGCCCTGCACGAAAGCGGCTCCGCGTGCGCGGATACCGGCTGGGCGCCGTCCTACCTCGGCTTGTGGAATGACGGCGTTCTGCAGGCCGCGATGCCGCTCTACCTGAAGACCCACTCCTACGGGGAATACGTTTTCGACTGGGCCTGGGCCGACGCCTACCAGCGCCACGGGCTGTCCTACTATCCGAAGCTGCTGTGCGCGATCCCGTTCACGCCCGTCACCGGGTCACGCCTGCTGGCCCGCGATCCCCGGCACCGCGAAGCGCTGGCGCAGGCGGCACTCGGGTTCGCGCGCGACGCCGACCTATCCTCGCTGCACTGTCTGTTTCCGACCGAAGGGGAAGCGCAAACGCTGCACGCGGCCGGCATGATGCTGCGCTCGACCGTCCAGTTCCACTGGCGCAACGAGGGATACGCCGATTTCGACGACTTCCTCTCGCGCATGAACCACGACAAGCGCAAGAAAATCCGCCAGGAACGGCGGCGGTTGCGGGACGAGGGCATCAGCTTCCGCTGGCTGCGCGGCGCGGAGGCCGCGCCAGCCGACTGGCGTTTTTTCGTGGAGTGCTACAACCGCACCTACCGGGCGCATCATTCGACGCCTTACCTGAACCTGGATTTTTTCGAGCGCCTGGCGCAGGCCATGCCGGACAACCTGCTGCTGATCCTTGCCTTTCGGGACGGCGAACCCATCGCATCCGCGTTCAACGTTTTCGGCAGCGAAGCACTGTACGGCCGTTACTGGGGCACCCGCGAGTTTCACTCCGGGCTGCATTTCGAGGTCTGTTATTACCAGGCCATCGAGTTCTGCATCGCGAATCGAATCCCCGCCTTCGAAGGCGGTGCCCAGGGCGAACACAAGCTGGCCCGTGGGTTGATGCCCGTGCGCACATCATCCGCGCACTGGCTGGCGCGCCCCGAATTTTCCGACGCCGTGGCGCAGTTCCTTCAGCGCGAAAACCGCGGCATCGAACACTACGTCGACGAACTGGCCGACCACAGCCCGTTCAAGGACGCCGGACCGGACGACAAGTAAGCGCCCGCCGGTTTGGATACACTTGTCCGGATACACTTGGCGCTTGGCGCCGCCAAACAGAAGGAACACCCATGAACCCCTTTTCATCCCGTCTGGCAGGCGCCCTGCTGGTTATTACACTGGCCGGGATGCAACCGGCAGCCGCTGAAGATACGCCTGCCGATGTCCGGATCACCGACCAGACGATCGGCAACGGCCCTGAAGTCCATCGCGGCTGGTTCGCGATCATGCATTTCACCGGCTGGATCTACGACGAACAGGCGCCGGAGCACAAGGGCCGGCAATTCGTAGACTCGCGCGAACGCGGCCGGCCCACCACTTTTGTTTACGGCTACCAGCGCGCGCTCATCGGCGTGGAAAAAGGCATGCGCGGCATGAAGGTAGGGGGCAAACGGACCATCGTCGTACCGCCGAAACTCGGTTACGACGGTTTCAAGCACCCCACGCCGAAAGACGTGCCGCCCAAATCCGCGCTGGTATTCGACGTCGAACTGCTCGACGTGGTGCCGCAGCAGAATACGAACTGACCACAACAACAACCATAAGGAGCAAGCCATGATCGGGGATCCCGTCAGCCTGACCATCCGTCGCAACATCGAGCGCCCGTCGAAGGCGCTGATGAAAGCCTTCGCGGACCAGCCCACCGGCTTCGTCACCGATGCGTACAACGGCAAAGGCTGCCTCGACCAGGAAATCAAGCCGCTGACGCCTGACATGCGCTTCTCCGGGTCAGCGGTCACGGCCTATTGCGGCCCGATGGACAACCTCGCGGCAATGGCCGTGCTCGACTTCGTGAAAAAAGGAGACGTGATCGTCATCGCCACCACCGGCGACGACACCGCGGCGACCATCGGCGACCTGTGGGCATTGTGGGCAAAGAAGCTCGGCGTCTCCGCCATCGTTTGCGACGGCCTCGTGCGCGATGTGGTCGGCCTGCTGAAGGTCGGCATCCCGGTATTCACCCGTGGCATCAAGCCCAACTCCGCCTTCAAGAACGGTCCGGGGGAAATCAACACGACCGTCACCTGCGGCGGAGTGGCCATCGGGGCCGGGGATATCATCGTTGGCGATCGCGATGGCGTCGTCGCCGTGCCCTTGGCACAGGCACAGGCGGTGGCGGAACGCCTCGAACATGTGAAGAAAGTCGAGGCCGAGGCCGAAGCCAAGGTCAAGAAAGGCATCAAGCTGAAATTCTGGGATCCTGCCGCCATGGGCAGCAAAGTACGATATCTGGACTAGCCTAACCCCCCGCTCTCTCCACGATGTGGAGAGAGTGCCGGGTGCTGCACCCATCCCTAATCGGACGTCGCGTTCAGGCTTCTGTTGACACCTAAAAAATTCCGGCTGCAGGCTGTACAAATCGTGTATCTCTCAGTGACGTCTCCGCACTTAACTCGCTCTCCGCCCGCTGGCGGGGGGAGAGGGTCGTGGTGAGGTGTGGTCTTTGACTACTACAAACGCCTGTCCGCCCGCCGCCAGAGCATCTACCGGCAAAGTGACGCCATCACCGTGGTCAGCCTGCCCGATCCTCTGCCCCTGCGTCCGTCGGCCGATGCGCTTGTGGAGGCGCTCAAGTCGGAAGACCGCAGTGTCGTGCAGCGGCTTTCGCAGACGATCACCGATGGCATCGTCGCGCAAATGAAGCTGCCGGCGCTGCGCATCCAGGTGCTCGCGGTACGCCCGAGCGACGACTGGGGCGAGTTGCACGGGCTCTATCTGCCGGAGGAAGAAGGCAAGCCCGCAAAAATCCAGCTCTGGATGCGGACCGCGAAACACAAGCGCGTCGTCGCCTACAAGAGTTTCCTGCGCACGCTGCTGCACGAGGTCTGCCACCACCTCGACTACGAGTTCTACAAGTTCCCCGAAACCTTCCATACCGAAGGCTTCTACAGCCGCGAATCGAGCCTGCTTTATCAACTGGTGCCCGCCGCCAGGCCGGAGGCCGTCCGGACATGAGTTACTTCGGCTTGATCGTCGGCGGGATGATCGCAGCGATCGCGCTGGTGATCTGGTACCAGTGACACAAGAGCATGACCAGCGGCGAGGAACCCGGACTGCCTGCGAAGAAGTCGCGGAACCAGAACGAGAAAGATTCGCTCGAGGCTTTCGTGGCAGCCTATCGGCGCGGCGAAGTTTCCCTCAGACAGGATGCCAGCCCCGTGCCTGCCGCGGCGGTGCCGGCCTCGATTGCTTCCGCCCCGACACCATGGGAGCGAACGGAATCCGTGCTGCCTGCCAGGCGGGATACGTTCCTGTCGGGCGCAACGAAACTTGCCTATTACGTCTGCCGGTCGGGCCTGCGGGACCACCATGTCTTTGCCCACGTGCGCCTGCAGTCGTTATGCACCGGCAAGCTTGACGTCCGGCTGGCGGATGCGGAGATCAGCCTCCTGGTATGCAATGCCGGGATGTCCATCGTGGCCGCGATCGATGTGATCGGAGCAGAGGCTGCGCCCGCCGATGGCGCCAAGGCGGAGACCCTGCACTCGCTGGGAATACGCTATCTGAAGCTTTCGCCGAAATCGCTTCCCAAGCCCGAAGATATCAGGACCCTGCTTTATCGCATGTAGGGCCGGGCATGAAAAAAGCCGCGAGACGCGGCTTTTTTTCAGGAGACCGAACGGGATCAGCTTTTCTTTTCGGTTTCCCCAGTGGATTCCCCAGTGGGGTGAGGAACCGCATTCTCGTCGGTGGGACAGAACTGGTCCAGCGTCTCGTTGTGGCACCAGTGCGCGTTGAAGCCGTCATTCTGCTTCACGCATTCGTAGATCGCCTTTCCCATTTCCTCCGTCCAGGGGCAGTTCTGGCGCTTGAGAAAAAATCGTTCCCGCCCGTTGCTGGGAGCAGTGTCTGCAGCCGAGGCCATGCCCGCGCCGAACGTACAGGCTACTAGCAGCATTGGCAAAAGTGATTTAAGTGGTTGATTCATGAATATTCCCTGATCGGACCCTGATCGGAAGCGGGTTCTGCTTGAAGTACCGCAAGAGGCTGCAATTCTAGCCCAATACTCGCCCCGGCGCGAAACGCCTCAGGCGCCGACCACTTCCTCGCGCAGTACGGCTCGCGCCTCCAGTTCCACTTCCAGACCAGTCACCGGCGGTCGTCCGTAATACCAGCGCACCCCTCGCGGCAGGGCGCCGGAGGCTCTTGCGGCCAGCGCCGCAAGCGCGCCCGGGATCTCGACACCCGAATACAGTTCGACATGGGTGGCATCGCGCCATCCGAATCCGAGTTCCGCCACACGGTCGCCCACCGCGCCCAGCACATGGGCAAGCTTGCGCTGCATGCCGTCGGGCGAATCGTCGCCCTGCGCGACAATGCTTCCTCCGGAGCCCCGTTCCGTCATACCCGACATGGTGAATGTCCGCGCGCTGCCGCTATACGGGATCGTGTAAGTGAAGGCGTGCAGGGAAGCCTCGCCCGGCGCTTCCGCCGCAGGCGATACATTGGTCCGGGACACCGGATTCGCTTTGTCCTGCACCACGTCCCAGCGCTCAAGGCGGGCGATATAAGGCGCATTGAATGCGATGAACTCCTCGATGCTCAGTTGCCGGGGCAGGCGCAACTGCATGCCGCACAACGCCTGCAGCGGACGGCCCAGGGTTTGCAGATGGCGCTCTACGAGTTCGTAGCCCTGCTCAAGCGGCAGCCATCGCGAGAGCAGCGCATGGACAATCGCGAAACCGGGTTCAGCGACAGCGCCGCTGGCGAATACCGGGCTTCCCGGCAGAAAGCGAAAACCGCCATCCGGATGGGAGACCAGCGGGCGGCTTTGCGCGCGTGCGGCGAATGCGCCAAGCAAGGGTGCGGCGGCAAGCCCTGCGAGGAATGTCCTCCGGCCCGCAGGTTCGATCCTTGACGTGACTTTCATTTGCCCCCCTTCGTGCCCGGCTTGCCCGAGGATTTTTTCCGGACCCGTCGCGAAGCCGGCATGCGCTTCGTTGGCTTCGCTTTCTTCGCGGACCTTTTCACTTTCTTCAGCATGCGTTCGGCGGTGAACAGATCCTGGTCGAAGATGCCGGCTGCCTTGGCGACCGCGATTCTGGCTTCGGCTTTTCCCAGGTCGGGATGGAGACGGATCAGTTCACTGATGGCTTCCGCGACTGCCTTGCGCGCATCCTTCTTGAGGCTGGCATCGCGCGCCTTGTCCAGGGCGCGCATCAGCGCGTCGATGACAGGCTTGGCGATCAGATCGATGGGCACGGCTTACTTTTCGGCGAACTTGTATTCGAGGATCAGGTAGCGACGCCCCACCAGATCCTTTGTCTGGCTCCGCTTCTCGCCGTTGAGTTCGGCATCGATGGTGAAGCGGCCGCCGGACGGCGGATTGATGTAGAAGTAAGGACCTTCCGATACCGCCTCGAGCATGGACTCGCCGTACTGGTCAC
Source organism: uncultured Bordetella sp. (assembly GCA_964402495.1). Lineage (GTDB taxonomy): Bacteria > Pseudomonadota > Gammaproteobacteria > Burkholderiales > JACQAP01 > JACQAP01. The sequence continues at coordinate 6,773 of CAYODB010000045.1, read as the reverse complement.
GCAACGTGACCTTGACCCCGCGGACGCCCTCGACCTCGCCCGCGACCTGGAATATCAGTTGAATCGGAAACTTCGGCGCAAGCATGAACAGCGCCTTGCGGTCCGCTTCCGCGCTGCCACCGCTGACATAGGTTGATCCACCCTGCTTGTGCACTTTCGGCGTTTCGTCCGCATTAAGCGCCGACGTACCCAGTACCAGCAAAATCGAAATCACAAAGAGCCTGCTTCTCATCTTTGTCAGATCCTCTTGTCGTTGTGCGCCGAGCATAGCACGCGCTTCACTTTACCCTCGCCCTTCATCCCTCGCCCCTCGCCCCTCATTCCGCATCCGGCTGATTCGCCGGCATCGCCTTCCTGAAGGGTTCCAGCGCCAGGCAGCCGTCGTTGATCCGCAGGATCGTGGGAAACCCCGACAGGTCCACCTTGAAACGCGTGGCATTCGCGACTTGCGGCACCAGGCAGATGTCGGCGAAGCCCGGCATGTCGCCATGGCAGAACTTCCCGGTCTCTTTCTCGCGGGCGAGCCGCTTTTCCAGTGCTGCGAAACCGATGGTGATCCAGTGGCGGTACCAACCGGTCTTCTGTTCCTCGGTAAGCTTCAGGGTCTCGGTGAGATAGGTCAGCACTCGGGTGTTGTTCAGCGGATGAATTTCGCAAGCGCTGATCAGCGCCAGCGATCGCACGCGGCTGCGCCCGGCCGGATCCTTCGGTAACAGTGGCGGTTCTGGATACACTTCTTCGAGGTATTCGATGATGGCGGGTGACTGGTACAACCGCAGCCCGTCATGCTCCAGCACCGGCACCAGGTTCTGCGGACTAACCGCGGAGAAATCCGGCTGATACTGCTCTCCCCCGCCAAGCCGGATGCTGGCCTGCCCATAGTCGAGGCCCTTGAGGTTCAGGGCAATGCGGACGCGATAGGATGCGGAGCTGCGGAAAAACCCGTAGAGCTTCATGTTCACGTCTTCTTCGCCACCGGCATGTTGAGTTCACGGTGCCGCGCGAGAAGGCCGGCCGCCACACACATCTCCTCGGTATCGTTGAACACCGGCACCCCTGCCTGCTCCATCTGGGCGAACCATTCGGCGCGGCGGTCCAGCGTTCCCATCATCGAATGCATCACGGGAACCCTGGCGTTGCGGCAACGCTCGGCAAGCGCAGCAACCACGGGATCCGCATCCACCATGAACGGCACGATATGGATCATCAGTATCGCGTCGAATTCCCCGTCGCCCGATTCGATCGCGGCATCGAGCGCCGCGGCAAAGCGGTCCTCGCGCGCATCGGCGAGCAGGTCGATCGGATTCGCTACCGAGGCTTCCTGCGGAAGTACGGCGCGCAGTTTGTCCGCCATCGCAGCCGGAAGGCCTGGCAGGGAAAGGCCTTCGTCCAGCGCCTGGTCCGCAGCGAGCACGCCCGGTCCTCCGGAGTTGGACAGGATTAGCACCCTGCTGCCGATTCCCTGCGGGAAGGCACCGAAGGCCTTGCCGGCAAGCAGCAGGCGCCGCAGGCTTTTAACGCGCACGACGCCATTACCCTGGCAGAAATCCTCCATGGCAGCGTTGTCGGCGGGCCGCGAACCAGTATGCCGGAATGCAGCTTCGCGTCCGGCGGCGGTGCGTCCGCCGATCAGGGCGACCACCGGTTTGCGGCGCGTTACCTCCCGAACGGCCTGTGCAAAGCGCGGCGCCTCGTTGAGCGATTCGACATAAAGCAGAACAGCCTTGCAATTGTCGTCCTGCCCGAATTCCCGCAGGTACTCGATCACGCCCAGGTGCATGCTGTTGCCGACCGACACCACGGCGCCCAGCGGGATGCGCATCCGGTGGCTGGCATCGATCGCTTCCTCGATGATGGCGCCGGACTGGGAAATGAGCGCCACTCCACCGCCGAGGGGCATATCGCGGAAAAATGTCGCGGCGAACGGTGAACCGGCATCGAGCAGGTTGATGACGCCGGCGCAATTCGGGCCGCCGATGACAAGATGGCGTTCCTCGGCGATCTTGCGCAGTTGCGCATCGCGCGCGCGTCCGGCCTCGCCTGCTTCGGCGAAACCTCCCGGCAGCACCAGGATATTGCGATGTCCGGTCTGCGCCGCTTCGTTGACGACGTCGACGATACTGTCCGGCCGCACCAGGATGGTGACGAGGTCGACAGGCTGCTCCAGTTCCTTCAGTGAAGTGGCTACCTTCATGCCCTGGATTTCGCCGCCCTTGGGATTGACGGGAACAATTCGACCGCGATACCCGGAGCGCTGCAAGTTGCGCAGCACCGCGCCACCGGAGCTGGTCGGCCGTTCTCCCGCGCCAACCACCGCGATGCTTGCCGGGTTCAGGAAGTTCTTTATCGAGTTCACGGTAGTGGGCTAATCTTCAAACCAGGCATTGACGGCGTCGCGATTTTGCTCCATCCAGGTGCGAGCCGCATCGCGGGCGGACATTTTTTCGATGTTGACCATGCGGTCCATTTCCGCGACTCCGTCCAGCCCGATGCTGATCCGCGACAACGCCTTCAGCGTCCGCTCCGGTGCCCGTGACACGAAATCCTTGCGTGCAACAAGCTTGCCATCGCTGGGTTCGCCCAGCAGTTTCTGCGGTTCGTCCAGCATGCGCATGTCGGCGCCGAGATTAAGGTAGTTCGGCCGGAAGAACGGCATCACGAACCAGCGTTGTGCCGCGACGTTGTCTTGCAGGTGCGCCACCCACTCTTCCCGCTTGCCCGGCAGTAGTTCGTAGCCGGCCTCTTCCAGGCGATAAGCCGCCATGATCATGCGCGAACCGATTGTCAGGCCGGAATCCGGCGCGGTCGCACGGATGGTTCTGACCATTCTCTGCGCAACATCGGGTTTTCCGAGATCGGCGACAGCAGCCACTTCGCTCATCGGCACGTACGAAGGCACCGCCCAGTACAACTGCGCATCCGTGTACAGCGTGGCAAGCTGCGTGGCACTGCCGCCATATTTTTCCCAGTATTCGGCATGCGCGCTCGGCAGCCAGGCCGCCACCAGCAGATCGATTTCGCCCTTGTCCAGCAGCGGGAACATCTGGCCATGGCTTCCGCTCTTCGTTTCCACCTGATGGCCCCGGCGCTCCAGCACCTCCTGCACCACACCGGCGGTCACGGCATAGAAAGAGATGTTGATCTGCCCCATGACCACCTTGCTACCGTCGGCACACGCCGCGCCGATGCTCGCTGGCACCACCATCACCGCCAGCATCAGCCATTTCAACAATCGCATGTGTTTCCCCTTGACCCGTCAGCCGCCGCGCAGCTTTTCCGCGAGATCGCGGAACGTCTCACGCCCGCCGAAACCGCCGGCCTTGGTCACCAGCCACAATGGGCTGTCATCCAGGCGGATGCGCGCGTAGGGAATCCCCGGCATCAGTTCGCCTAGCACCTGCAGCGCCGGGTTACCGCTGGCGGTCAGGATGGCAATGGCGGTGTCGCCACCGGTCGCGACCAGCGCTTCGGCGCCCGTGCGCCGCACCACGTCGATCGCATGCCGGGCCATGTCCGCCGCGACCTGTTCGGCATCACCCTCACGTCCCGCGTCGTCGGCCGCTGCCCTGAGAACAAGGTTTCGCGCGCCGGGAATGTTGCCGTTCAACCAACGGCCGTTGGGCATGCGCAGCACCCGTGTGTCCGGTTCAGCCTCCAGAGCCTCGACCTGCTCGGCGCTTTGCGCAGCGCGGGAACCGACCGCGAATACGATTGTTCCTTGCACACGGATCGCTCCGGCGGTTGTGCCGGCAGCACCGAAACATGCGCGCGCCAGCGCCTGGGTCAGCCCGGCCGAACCGGCCAGAAGCAACGAACCCAGGCGCGGACGAATCGTGTCGACCATAGTTACGAGATCGGCATCGACGGCGGCATCGACAATCCAGACCCGGGTCCCGTCGCCCTCGAATGCATCCGCCGCCGCAACGGACCTGGCCTGGATACCCGCTCTTGCCTGCGCGAATACCTGGTGCAAAGGCGCCAGCGGCGGCGGCGACAGGGCATCTCTGGCGAATCCTGTCTGCGTCAGCGGCGTTCCGTTGACGTAGACGACGCCGCCTGCAACGGTGCGTCCCTGGGCGGGAAACGCCGGGGCAACGACAGCATCGGAGCGCCCTGTCGCGTCCAGCAGCGCGAGGGTCTCTGCCACCACATTGCCGCGCAGCGTGGAATCGATCTTCTTGACGACGATCTGGAAATTGCCAGCGCCGAGGTGGAGGACGGTCTCGCGCACTTTTTCCACCGCCCGCGCCGCCGGCAGATGGCGGCTGTCGGTGTTGACCGAGACGACGGAGGCCGATCGCAGCGATGCCGGATCGCATTGCATCGGCGCCGCAACCACCCAGGTTTCCACGCCGGCCGCGGCGAACGGGCCGGCGCTGTCCATCGCCCCGGTCAGGTCATCGGCAACGATCAATACCCGCAATTCAATCCACCACAGGTACGAGGAGACACGGAGAACAGCGACAAATAAAATCCCGAAGCAAGGCTCAGATTCACGTTGGCCGTCGTCGAAAGACAGGTTATGTGTAAGTCTCTTACACCGTTGAATTACTCTGTGCCTCTGTGTCTCTGTTGTGTATACGGCCCGCTGTTCATGCAGCAATGCGATCGGCCATCTTGCGCGCGTAAGCGATGGCCGCCTGCATGTTGACGTTGTTGGCCTTGCCGGTCCAGGCGATGTCATGCGCCGTGCCATGATCCACCGAGGTACGGCGGATCGGCAGCCCGAGGCTCACATTCACCGTTTCGTCGAAGGCAATCAGCTTGGTCGGGATATGGCCCTGGTCGTGGTACTGCGCCACCACCAGGTCGAACTCGCCCTTGAGCGCACGGTAGAACACCGTGTCGCCGGAAATCGGGCCTTTCACGTCGATGCCTTCCTTGCGCGCCGCTTCGACGGCGGGCTGGATCCTGTCGATTTCCTCGGTGCCGAAGATTCCGCCCTCTCCGCAATGCGGATTGAGGCCGGCAACGGCGATGCGCGGCTTGTCGAGGCCCAGCAGGCGAAAGTGCTCATGCCCGGCGCGGATGGTCGCGATCACGCGCTCGATGCTCGGCTTCACCGCGGCATCTTTCAGCGAAGTATGCGTGGTGACGTGGATGGCATTGAGCTTGTCCCCGGCCAGCAGCATGAAGGAAGATTTGGCACCGGTCAGCTCCGCGAGAAGTTCGGTATGGCCGTCGTAGTGATGGCCGGCGGAATGCATGGCCGCCTTGTTGAGCGGCGCGGTTACGATCACCGTGATCTTCCCGGCCAGGGCCAGTTTTACTGCTGCCTCGACATACCGGTACGCCGCCTCGCCGCCCGCCGGAGACACCTTGCCATCCTCGATCTTGTCCTGATCTTTGGTGACGACATTGACCACCGGCACTTCGCCGTTCTTCGCGTCGAGACCGTCCACGTACTTCAGGCCCGTACCGAGCAGCTTGTCGGCACGCTTCAGGATGTCCAGGTTGCCGACGACCGCGGACGCCGAACGGGTCTGCGGATCCATCTGCGCCAGCGTCTTGACGATGATCTCCGGGCCGATGCCCGACGGATCGCCCATGGTGATGCCGATTCTTGCCGTCATGCCAACCTCGCGAAACCGGAAATTGAATAGACCGAAATTATAGCCGAGGGGAATGCCTGTTCCGCACCTTATTCGCCCTCCAGGAACTGGCGATGTGCCAGCGCCGGCCAGCATTCGCGAGTCGTACTCATGGTCTTGCCGCCGGTCGTGGCGCCAGCATGGTTCGCGGAAACCGGTTTCCCTGCGAGGCCAATGCTGGCGTGGGTGGACTCAGGCGATCTGCTCTTCTGGCGTAAGGTCCGCGCGCACTTCCGGGGCGGTCGCCAGCTCGCCGCCGCAGGTCAGAATAATTTTTGCGGCCTGTTCGACCAGTTGCACATTGGACAACCCGCAACCGTGCACCGCATCCTCGAGACCGACTCGCACGTGCCCGCCTTCGGCAACGGCGCGGGCGATCAGCGGCATCACGTCCACCTGCAAGCCGGCCACCATCCACTGCGCGCCCGGCGCGACCTGGTCGAGCAGCTTCAGGTATGCAGTAAGCCCGTAGTCCTCGGGCGGAAAACTGAAGGTATAGCCGCTGCTGAACATGAATCGATAGACGGGCGCTGGACAGCTCTCGCGCCAGTGCAGCGTCGCCCCGAGCCGGGCAAAGCCGGGTTCATAAATGGCATAGCTGGGATGCAGCGCGTAACGCCGGGCCAGCGCCAGCCCGTTGCGGATTTCCTGCTCGGAATTCAGATAAACGAAGCCGGGCCGGTCTTCGCGCAAGTCGTCATAGAGGGAGAAATTGACGGAACCGGGATCGATGGCCATCCATTCGATCAGTCCGAGCCGGGCCAGTTCTTCAACATGGGCGAACCGCCGCTCTGGCGACAGTCCGCCGGCCTGCCCCTCGAGGCCGGTGGTGGGAATGGTCGGATAGACGATCGCATCGACCTGGCTGCGGATGCCTTCGATGATCCGTACATAGACATCCGGGCTTTCGGTCTGGCGGCCGGTCGCTTCGTCGTAGGCGTGGACATGCACGATGGCGGCTCCCGCTTTTACGCAAGCCACCCCCTCCTCGACAATATCGCTCACCGTCACCGGAATGCGCGGCTGGCGCTTGCGTGTCCACGGGCCATTGAGCGCGACTTCCAGCCAGGTCCTGCGCGAATCGGAGTTCATGCCGGGAGTGAAGACGCCACGGCCTAGCAGCCTGGCGGACTTAGCTGGCTGAAATGATCGGAGTAAGCGGAACGATACGATGATGTTATT
>CAYODB010000044.1:20037-20682 GCA_964402495.1 uncultured Bordetella sp. | reverse complement strand
GAATAGCCGCCCGACCGGCAGGTTGATCGGGCCGACGACGACCAGCCGCCCGGCGTTTTTGCCGTGAAAGAAGCTCTCGCCTTCCAGCGGCTGGCCTTGTAGGCGCGCAGGATGAGATCGCGGAACTCGCGTTCCTTCTGCGCGAGCACGGCGGCTTTTCTGGAGTGCGAGAGCTTGCTCCCGCTTTGATTTGCCGGGGCTTGCCCCGGCTCCGAAAGCGGCGGCAAGCCGCCGCACTCCAAACCGAGATAAGCCTGGCGCTCGTAGCGGCCGAGGTTCAGCACTTCGAAGGCGCGGAACAGCTTGCCGGATTCCTTTGACTCGCGCTGCACGCCGATTAGCCGCTTGCGCGTGGTGTGGATGGCGAACTTACCGAGGTCGGTGGCAATCCACTTGCGGCCGAGCTTTTCCGCCACCGCCGCCGTGGTGCCGGAGCCGCAGAAGAAATCGGCGACGAGATCGCCTTCGTTGCTGCTGGCTTTGATGATGCGGTCAAGTAGGGCTTCGGGTTTTTGGGTGGGGTAGCCCACTCGTTCAGCCGCCTGCGAATTAATAACGGCCAAGTCAGTCCACAAAGCTGACACGGGAATTTTGGATTCGTCGGCGTAGCGTTTTACGCGTGGCAAGCCATTAGACGTGAAAACA
>CAYODB010000044.1:12253-20027 GCA_964402495.1 uncultured Bordetella sp. | reverse complement strand
CGCCTTTCGCGAGCATCTCATCAATGCGCTGTTGCGAGTAAGCCCAATGTCGTCCGGGCGGAGGCGAGATTACGCGGTCGCCGAAACGCCGTTCAGGTCCACCGCCAGCACCGTGCGCCGAAACAAGTTGGTATCGCCTACCATCTAATTCTCTCTGGGTGTAATGGCTGTCGAGATATTTGTCTGGTAGGTCAGTTGTTGGAGCGTCGAACTTATAGCGATCTGTTTTTGCGAAAAAGAAAATAGTGTCGTGAATGACACCATACGCTCGTGACGTGCCGTGCGTCCCCGTTCTTCGCCAGATGACTTCATTTACGAAATAGTTCGAGCCGAACACTTCATCCAGTGCCGCTCGCATCAAGCCGCTAACCCGTTGATCGCAATGCACATAGACACTTCCTTCCTCGTGGAGCAAATCCCGCATCAAAATCAGCCGCTCGTAAATCATCGAAATAAACGAATCCGCCCCGCGCCCCCAGGTGTCGCGGTAGGCGATCTGCTCCAGCAGGTTTGGTTCCTTGTGGAAGGTCTCGCCGCCGATCTCGATGTCCATGGAGAAATCGGCGCCGACGTCGAAGGGCGGGTCGATGTAAATGAGCTTGAGGCCGCCCGCGTCCTCGATCTGGCGGCGTAGCGCGCCGCTCTTGAGCGAGGAGAGAATCAGCTTGTTGTCACCCCAGATGAGCTTGTTGGTCCAGCCCTTGAGTTGACGGCCACGGGTGTCGAACAAATCGCTCTGCATTTCCGGCGCTTCCTTGCGCGGCTCGTCCACGTGCTCCAGCGACTGGAACGGCAGCACGGTGGTGCAGACCTCGCGGTTCTTGCCGTTCCACACCAGCTCCACCTCGCGCTTATCCTCGAACAGGATGAAGCGGTACTTCTCCGGCAACGGCTTGCCCTGCTGGATGAGCTGGGTGAGGTCGCGCTTCTCGGCGTCTGAAAGTTCGTAGGCTTGTTTGGGTGGTTTGGCCATTGCGGTTCCTTATGGAGTGCGGCGGCTTGCCGCCGCTTTCAAAGCGGGAGCAAGCTCCCGCACTCCAAAACACTCCAAATCAAAAATCATCTTGTATATGAATTCGGTCTGTCTTAAAGGAGTAAATCGTTTTCACCTGTGCAGGCGTCGCGGTTCTCTCGAACCAAGCGGCGGAGCACCACGGGTATTGGTTGGCGATAACCGCCACGCCATGCTTGACCGGATTCTGATGGACGTAATGCAAACGCGCGAGGTATGACGCCTCGTGGGTCAGTTGCGTATCCCAGTAGTTGTGCCAGACCTTGCGCCCTCGCGTGCCATCCTGGCGGTTGAGTGCGACGGCGGTACGGGAATGCAGCTCGCGCAAGAAGATAACGAGCGTTCCGGCGTCCACCGGCGCATGGGCAATGAAGTGGTAGTGGTTGGGAAACACGCTCCACGCCTCCAGCCGCCCTGCATGTTTGTCGGCGATGGCGAGCAAGGCGTTGTGGAGCATTCGAAGCCGGCGGCCATCGTGAAAAAGGCGCTGTTTCCGATACGTGGCGGCGGTGACCATGTAAACGCCGGTTTCGGTCAGGTGATGTACCGGGGCGTGAGGCCACGATGTGGAGTGCGGCGGCTTGCCGCCGCTTCCCAAAGTGGGAGCAAGCTCCCGCACTCCAGAATCATGGGTTTCGTTTCGGGCCATCGTGGTCAATTCTTTTTCGGTTTGCCGGTTTTCTTGCGCGGTCGCTTGGCGGGCAGTTTCTTCACTGCCTCTTCAAACGCTTGCTCGTCGGCCTTGGCCTCGACGGCCAAACGGCGCGTGGCGAATTTTTCGTATTGTTCCAGCGCGAGGCGGTCGGCGACTTCCTTGGCGACCTTGCCGGCGTTGGCGAGAATATCGCGCTCGTTGAATTGCAGGAAGGCATCGAGCTTCTCGCGCCAGTCGCGCATATAGAGCACATTGCGGCGGCGGGCCTGATCCTCGGCGTAGTCGAGGTACATGGTGACGATGCGATTAAGCTCCTGGATCTCGCCCTCACGCAGGTAGTTCTTGGCGATGGTGACGTCGGGCTTGCGCACCTTGGCGCCCTTCCACGAGGTCAGGCCCATGTTGGGTTTGGTATGGTCCACGCGCCCGGCGATGAGCTCGGCGGCGGTCTTGCCGGTGGCGGCCCAGTGCAGTTTATTCTGGATGATCTGGAAGAACTTCAGAGTCTCGGCATCGTCCGGCCGGTAGTCAGCGGCCAGCACGAAGATGTCGCGCACCTTGAGGTACATCCGCTTCTCGCTGGCACGGATGTCGCGGATGCGTTCGAGCAGTTCGTCGAAATAGTCCGGGGTGCCAGGACCGGGCGGGTTTTTCAGGCGTTCGTCGTCCATGACGAAGCCTTTGAGCAGATATTCCTGCAAACGCGCCGTGGCCCACTGCCGGAACTGGGTGCCGCGATGGGAGCGGACGCGGAAGCCGACGGCCAGCACGACTTCAAGCCGATAGTGGCGTACCTGCCGTTGAACACGGCGCCCGCCTTCGGGGCGAACTTGTAAGTAAGACTTACAAGTTGCCTCTTCCGACTGTTCCCCCTCGGTGTAGATGGCCTTGAGGTGGAGGGTGATGTTTTGCGGGGTGGTCTGAAACAGTTCAGCAATCTGGGCCTGGGTCAGCCAGAGGGTCTCGTTCTCAAACCGGCATTCGATGCGGGTGCGGCCATCCTCGGTCTGATAAAGGAGAATTTCGCCGCCGGGCTGAGGAATGTCGTGGTCCGCCATCGCGTCAATCCCTCTGGTACTCGGTGAAGCTCGTGGCGAGCGAGGCGAAGGTTTGCGGCGGGTCGCGCTCGAAGCTTGCCTGATCCACGTACACGAAACGATAGCCCGGCCCGCCTTCCGCCTTGCTTGCGTCGGTGGCGTCCGCACACCATTGGCGCAGGCGGGCCATCTTCTGCGGCAGGTCCAGTTCCTCACGACCCTTGGTCTCGACGTTCCAGACGGTGCCGTCGGTGGTTTTCACGAAAAAGTCGGTGACGTAGTTCGATAGATCGCCGTCGGCCTTCACGTAATCAATCTTGAAACCCACGACGAGGTAGTTCTTGGCGAAGGCCGCGACGTCCGGCGCATCGTCGAGGAAGCGGGCGAAGGTCAACTCGAACCCTCCGGCGTGCGGTTCGCCGACGATCTTGCTGAACAATGATTTCCTCGGTGCGAAGTACGGCCGATTCTCGGTACGGAAAGGCCGGGTCTCACGCAGGCGGATGCGGTTCTCGATTCGGGATGAACCGGTGTCCCGGATGGTGAGCGCGTTGATGGCAGACTTGAACGAATCGAACAATATCTTCCCGGCTTCCGGTTCGGAAAGATTGCGCAGCACCACCGGGTCTTCGAGATTCACGGGGCTGCCCGCGAACAGATGGCCGGCCATGAAATCCCTTACTCTGGGATACAGCAGGTCGTAACCTCCGACAAGACGCAGTTCCTTCAGCAGTTGGCGCGCGAAGAACCCGACCACCGAGCGGTAGTCGGCCGGGCCGGCCGCGTCGAGTTGGATAGTGTGATGAACCTCGGCATCGAGCATGGTCTTGAACACGATCTCGCGGGTTTCTTCGGGCGTGAAAGGCTTGACCGGGAGCTTCGGATTACCGAACGTGGCAGGATCGAGAGCGTTGAGGTCCTTGAACTCCCGATTGAAGCGGCGGGTCAATCGCGGAATCACTATGTCCAATAGTTCGAGATTCTTTTCCGTGTTCCGGGAATCCACCTCTACGATGAGTGAATCCTTTCGTTCGGCGCCCGGTCCCATGGGTACTCGATCGAACGTGACGCCTTCGCTTTGAATGGATTCGACGAAATCCATGAATGCGGGCGTGCCCATCACCGATACGGATTCCGGGATATCCGTCCCGAAGTACATGCGTCGCAAGCCCCGGCCCAGGGTCTGCTCGGGAAGGATATTCGCGGCGGCTGCGTAAGCCCGCAGCCCGACGATAGCGGTGACGTTACGCACGTCCCAGCCTTCCTTGAGCATGAGCACCGAGACAATCGCCTTGTAGGGCGATTTCCAGGTGTCAATCTCGTTCGCCTCCTTGCGGAGTTTCTCGAGTTCTTCCTTATTCTTGCCGGAAGCCGCTTCGGAGATGTCGCCATTGTTCTTGGTGTGAATGACCAGCACGGCCCCCTCCAATTCGGGGCAGATCTTTTCCAGATACGCACCCACCTCGTCGCAGTTCCTGGTGTCGTCCACCATCACGAACAACACGGCTTTCTTGCCCATGACCTCGTGCTCGGCGTAGCTCTTGCGCCACTCCTCGATGCCGAGCCTGAGATAATCGTCGTAGCGCTCGGTAAAAATTGCACTCTTGTGCTCGGCCAGTCGCGAACGGCTGGTGGCATCCGGCAGTACCGGGTGCTTGACCACATTCTGATGGATGGCCTCCACCAACGGATAGTCCGAAACGGTCTGGACGAATATGGCGCCGTTGTTGTGCCGGGGTGTCGCTGTGACGTCGACCTGCAACGCAAGGCGGGCGTCCTTCTGCAACATGCGGTGGTGAATGTCCTGGATGCTCTTAAACCAGGCCATCTTCGGGTCGTGAATGTGGTGCGCCTCGTCGTTGAATACCGCAAGCTCGTCGATCTCCCGGACGATTTCGCCCAAGTCAGTTTTGGAATCGGTGGTCTTGCCCGTGGGTTTCGGTCCGAACGGTTCAAGGAAATAATCGCGCAAATCGTCGTCTTCCAACGAGGGCTCGCGCACGTCTCCCAGATAGACGCGATGGATGTTGGTCAGGAACAGATTGCCGGTCTCTCTCACGACCCGAACATCGTCCTGGATATGCAGCGTGACCTGAAAATCTTCCCGCCAGTTGTGGCCCGCGTGACCGTTATCGGGAAGGATCGGGTCGTTGAAAAATATGCGCAGGCCGTCAAAATCGGCTCGCAGTCGGTCGAGGACGATAATGTTTGGAGCTACCACCAGAAAGTTCCGGGCAAGTGCCGAGTCGGGCTCATAGAGCTTGTGGAAATAGCTCCAGGCGATGAGCAACGACATGACCTTGGTCTTGCCAGCGCCCGTGGCCATCTTGACGACATAGCGCGGCCAGTCTTCGTCGAACATGTTCAACGAAACAGCCCCGGACGCATCGAAACGAAGCAAATCGAACTTGTCGCGTACTTTGCGCACGTCGTGAAGCCAGATCACCGTTTCGACGGCTTCGCGTTGCGAGAAGTAGTAGCGAAATGGAGAAAGGGTTTGATCTGCTTGTTCCACCAGATGCTCGGTCTCGAACCACCAGTTCAGAAGAGCGCGCGACGTAGCTGACGCGCTGGAGTACCCCGCGTCCCGCCAGGCGGCCACTTCGACCCGAATCTTGGCGACCAGGGGAGGGAGCAGCTTTTCGTAGGCGGTGCTGCGAAGTTCCTCGGCGGCGGGAAACCAGCGCTGCTCTGGGAGCAAGACGGCGTAAGGGGATTCGGGGAACTGGGGGTGAATTGCCATGACTGACTTTTTGAATTTACGTCGTGCGTTCTGCACCGTCAGTGATATGTACGGGACATGTTAACATTCTGTCAATTGCACGCCAGATTCAGACCAATGCCTCACAGTCTCCCAATTTCCATCGACGAAACCCTGGCGCTGCTGGCGCGCGGCGAATATGTTGCCGAGCGTTCGCTGGCCACCGCGGTATTTCTGGCCTTGCGCATGGGTCGGCCGCTGTTCCTCGAGGGCGAGGCCGGCGTTGGCAAGACGGAACTCGCCAAGGTACTGTCCGCTGTGCTGGGCCGGCCGCTGATCCGCCTGCAATGCTACGAAGGCCTGGACATCGCCTCGGCGGTCTATGAATGGAACTATCCGCGGCAGATGATCGAGATTCGGCTGGCCGAAGCTGGCGGCGCGGGCTCCAAGGAAAGCCTCGAAAAGGATATTTTCAGCGAACGCTTCCTGATCCGGCGGCCGCTGCTGCAGGCGCTGGATTCGTCAAAGGGCGAAGCCCCGGTCCTGCTGATCGACGAACTGGATCGCACCGACGAACCGTTCGAAGCCTATCTGCTGGAGGTGCTGGCGGACTTCCAGGTCACCATTCCAGAAATCGGCACCATCAAGGCTGCGAAGCCGCCGATCGTCATCATCACCTCGAACCGCACGCGCGAAATCCACGATGCAGTGAAGCGCCGGTGTCTGTATCACTGGGTGGACTACCCGGTCGCCGCGCGCGAGCTCGAGATCGTCAAACGCAAGGCGCCGCAGGCCGCGGAAAAACTGTCCGCCGAAGTCGTGGCTTTCGTTCAGAAACTGCGGGCGCTGGACCTTTTCAAGCGGCCTGGCGTTGCCGAGACCATCGATTGGGCCAAGGCTCTGGTCGAACTGGACCGCCAGTCGCTGGACGCCGGGACGGTCAACGACACCCTGGGGGTGCTGCTCAAATACCAGGACGATATCGCCGCGGTGCGCGGCAACGAGGCTGCGCGGATCCTCGATGAAATCCGGGCGGAAGTAGCTGCGCACTGAACTCAGGGCAACACCCAACGCAGAGGTGCAGAGGACGCAAAGGTCGCAGAGGAAGACAAGCCCAAGGAAAAATGGATTCGACGTTACCCCGAGCCATGGTGGGCTTAAACGGGCAATGGCAAACCAGCAACCTCCAACCTCGTTCTTTCGTTTTCTTTGCGTCCTCTGCGTTCTAAAAGGGTACTCCGACGTGCCACGCACGTCGGGTATCTGCGCCTCTGCGTTGGGTGTTAAGACCTGGAAATGAAAAAGCCCCGGCCTGCCGGGGCTTTTTTTCGTGCGTACCGGGTGGATTACTTGTACTTCGCCCAGAGTTCCTCGTTGAGTTTCGCCTGTTCCTTGCCGAGAGACATCACCCAGTAGAGGCAGCCGATAATGACGCTGAGCGGACCCAGAAGCAGAATTGTGGAAGTCATGCTTTGTTACTCCTGATTTTTGGGAAGAGTCGCCGAAGGTCGCGACAGGCTAAGCGGAGCTTTTGGCTCGGGCCTGAATAAGACCGGGAAGCACGGCGGCGGCGAATCATACCCGAATGCGTGGGCGGAAATTGCTGCAGATTGTTACGGCCGAGGGCCCAACCCTTGTGTCTCACCGCAAAGGACGCAAAGGACGCAAAGGAAGGCAAAAGAATGTCGAAGCGTGTTGTTTTTCCGATAGCGGCGATAGCTGCAGCGTGAGTGCCGATCCTCAATCCCCCTTACACGTGGTTCCTTGCTTTCCTTTTGCGTCCTTTGCGCCTTGCGGTGAAAGGACCTTGTTTTAGAGCTTGCGGTTCTTGGCGTTCCAGTGATTTTCGAGGTTTGCGATGAGCGCCGGGCTGAAGTGGCAGTAGGCCTGCTCCAGCGCGTAAGCGGCGAAGTAACGGCGGAACAAGTCGAGCGGTTCCTGGGATACGCGCATTGCGCGCCGGTTCGAGGCTGCGCTGACCACGCCCGAACCGGTGAAATTTTCCACGACGCGATCGATTGCCGTGTCCATGTCTTCGGGCGCGACGATTTCGTCGCAGATCAGCAACCCTTCCGGGCTGTCGCATTCGAGCCGGCGCTGGTACATGATCGCCTGGCGGGCGATGCGTTCGCCGGTGAAGCGCGGCAGGCGCATGTTGGCCGCACCCGGAATGATGCCCTCCTTGCGCGCGGGCAGGCTGAGGAAGGCGCCGCGCGCGGCCAGCACGTAGTCCATCGTAAGCAGGTACTGGCAATGGCCGCCGATGGCGAATTCCTCCACCACGGCGATCCAGGGTTTCTCGATGGTCTGGCCGTTCACGTCGTCGGGCACCATGTCCTCGCGCGCCACCCCGCGGTAGAACTTGTTGA
>CAYODB010000044.1:0-12243 GCA_964402495.1 uncultured Bordetella sp. | reverse complement strand
GATGAAAGGGACCTTGCCGTAGTAGAGGTGCGTGAGGTTGATGCCGCTGCCGAGCATGCGCCGGCCGTCGTATTTGCCGCCCTGGACGTAGTCGCCACGCAGCACGCCGATCTGGGTGTCCGGATCAAGGGTCGCGATGTCGACCGCGATTTCCGCGGCATCGATCGTGGTGTCGTCTTCCGCGTTGAGATGGCGTGGATTCTTCTGGATCACGTAAGCCGCATTGCCCTTGCGAACAAGCTCCGCGGCGCCAAGGTCGAGCCGGCCGCTCTTGCGGAACGCCGGCAACTGCTCGATGGCTTCCGGACGGGGCAGCAGCATCGCATGGCACAGGTGGGTTCCAGTCTCCGCGTTTGCGAGCACGCTGGAAACGAAAATGCCCTGGTCGATTTCGAAGCCTTCCTTGTCGCGCTGCATCTGCGCCGATTCGGCATCGACCTGTGCTTGCGTCGGCGCGAGGCCGGGCACCAGCTCGGCAGCGTCATAGATCAACTGTTCGACACGGACGAACTTCGAGCGGTTGCGCGTGAGTTTGTCGTATATCGTAACCGCATGGGCGCGCACGAAGCCGGCGCGTGCTTCGCGCGCGACACGCTTGAGGTGTTCGGCGGCTTCGGCTTGCCGGGGATCGCGCGCGGGCTTCGCCGGCAGCCGCGCAAGGATCTGCGAGCTGGTCTTCCAGAACCGGGAATAGCGGATGCCATCGCTGGCGAAGTCGGCCGTATCCACCGGCGCGGCCGCATGCCAGGCCTCGATCACGTCGTTGCTGATTTCCGCGCGGCGCAGGCTTTCGGTTTCCTGCACAAGAGGTTTGATTGCCGGTGCTGCCACCCTGTGCTCCTTTCAGTTCCTTGGCCGCTTGTCGATGACCCGCACGGCCTTGCCTTGCGAGCGTTGCACCGTGCCGGGTTCGACCACCCGCACGGTGGTGCTTACTCCGATAAATCCCTTGATCAGCCGCTCGACTTCCTGCTCGACGCTGGTGCGTGCGGGGACGGACAACGGCCCCGGAATCTCCGCGCGGCGTTCGACCAGCACGTCGAGTTCATCGAGGTGTCCGTCACGGCGGACCTCCAGGACATAGTGCGGCGACAGGCTTGCCTGTCTGACGACGATTTCCTCGATCTGGGAAGGAAACACATTCACGCCGCGGATGATGAGCATGTCGTCGCTGCGGCCGGTGACGCGGTTCATGGTGCGCATGCTGCGCCTGCTGCCGGGACGCAGCAAGGTCAGGTCGCGCGTGCGGTAACGGATCACCGGCATGCCGACCTTGGTCAGCGAAGTCAGGACCAGTTCGCCAGTCTCGCCATCGGGCAGCACTTCGCCGGTGAGCGGGTCGACGATCTCGGGATAGAAATGGTCTTCCCAGATCGTGAGCCCGTCCCGGGTGTCGATGCATTCCGCGGCCACGCCCGGGCCGATGACTTCCGACAGGCCGTACAGATCGAGTGCGGCAATGCCGAAGCGCTTCTCCAGCTCGGTGCGCATGCTTTCGGACCAGGGTTCGGCGCCGAAGATGCCGACCCGCAGCGAGGTTTCGGCCGGGTCGAGGCCCTGGCGCACAAATTCGTCCGCGATCACCAGCAGATAGGAAGGCGTGGTCATGATGATGCCGGGCTTGAAGTCGCGAATCAGTTGCACCTGCCGCTCGGTCATGCCGCCGCTCACCGGAATCACGGTGGCGCCCAGCATCTCGGCTCCGTAGTGGGCGCCGAGCCCGCCGGTGAACAATCCGTAGCCGTAGGCGACATGGACGATGTCCGTGGACCTGCCGCCCGCCGCGCGCAGCGACCGCGCCATCACCGTCGACCAGGTATCGATGTCCTGTCTGGTATAGCCGACGACCGTGGGCTTGCCGGTGGTGCCGCTGGATGCATGCACGCGCACGATGTCCTGCATCGGCACCGCGAACATGCCGAACGGATAATTGGCCCTGAGTTCGGATTTCGTGGTGAAAGGGAACTTCGCCAGGTCGTCGAGATCGACCAGGTCGCCGGGATGGGCGCCGACGACCTCGAACGCGGTCCGGTAGTGGGGCACGTTGTCATAGGCGTGGCGCAGGCTCCATTGAAGGCGCTGCAACTGCAACGCCCGCAGTTCGTCGATGCCGGCCTTTTCGATCGGTTCGGGCTGGTCAAGCAACGTACCCATCGCTCCTCCCCTCCTGGGCTGGTGCCGGTAGTTTAATCCCGCAACAGGCCGAGCACGTGTCCCGCAATTGCCAGGGACGCTGTCAGTCCCGGCGATTCGATACCGTAGAGGTTGACCAGCCCGGAAACGCCATGGTCCGCGGGCCCACGAATGAGAAAGTCGCCCGCAGGCTCACTGGGTCCCGTGACCTTGGGGCGGATGCCGGTATAGCCCGGTTGCAACTGGCCGTCCTTCAGGCCGGGGTAATACTTGCGGATGGCTTCGTAGAACAGCGGCTCGCGCGAATGGTCGAAACTGTAGTCGACGCCATCCACCCAGTTGACATCCGGGCCGAATTTAACCTGCCCGGCGAGATCGACCGTCACGTGCACGCCGAGGTGGGCATGGCTCGCCACCGGATAGACCAGGCGCCTGAACGGCGGCTTGCCCGAAAGGCTGTAGTAATGTGCCTTGGCGAAATACTGTGGTGGAATGCTTGGCGCAGGGAGGCCCTTGATCGATCGCGCGATATTCTGCGCGAGCAGTCCGCCGCAGTTGACCACGGTCCTGCACAGGATGGTCATGGGCTCGTCGCCGCCGACATTCAGCACGATGCCATCGCCGGAGACCTGCCCCGACAGGATCGGACTCTTGAATACCACGGCAGCGCCGTTGTTCTCGGCATCGCCCTGGTAGGCGAGCATGAGCGCATGGCTGTCGATGATTCCGGTAGAGGGCGAAAGAAAGCCGGCGACGCACTCGACCGCCGGTTCCAGTTCCCGCAATTCGTCCCGCGACAGCCAGCGCAGGTCGTTCACCCCGTTGGCAGCGGATTTTTCCGTATAACTCCTGAGCGTGGCCACCTCGTCTGCGGTCACCGCGACGACGATCTTGCCGATATTGCGGTGGGGCACGCCGCGGTCTGCGCAATAGTCGTACAGCATCTGTTTGCCACGAACGCAAAAGCGCGCTTTCAGGGAATCCTGCGGATAATAAAGGCCGGCGTGGATGACCTCGGAGTTGCGCGAACTGGTGTGGGTACCGATGGCGTCCTCGGCCTCGAGTACGATGACTTCACGCCCCGCGAGGGCGAGTTCCCGCGCGACGGCGAGGCCGATGACCCCGGCACCGATCACGGCGCAGTCCATTTTCTCGATCATGATGCTTTTGCCGGCTGGCTATACTGCGAGGAACGCATGTTACCCGAACACAATCCTGTCCCCGCATGGCCGACTTCTGGAATACCGACTGGCTGACGGACTCCGAAATGTTTGCGCCACTGCGCGCGGCGGGATCGAAGCTGCCTGCGATCGGCTGGCCTGACGTGGCACTTCTCGACGCCCTGGCCGTGAATTCCGGCAGGCTCGTCAATGCGCAGGGGCAGCAGATCCGTTTCGTCGCGCAGGCCGGGAAACCGGAAAACCGGGAGGCAAGTTTCGAAGGCCGAACCTTCCTGAAAGGCGAAGTCCAGGTGCGTGCGTTCGACTGGCACGACCTGTTCAACGCGCTGGTGTGGATGACCTTCCCCACCGCCAAGGCCGTGATCAATGCCCGGCACTACGAATCGCTGGCGGCAGGCGAAGGCGGGCAACGGCCGCCGCAGCGCGACGCCCTGACGCTGTTTGATGAGGACGGCATCGTGATCGTGTCTTCGGACCCGACATTGCTGGATCTGGTCAGGAATTTCCGCTGGAAGGAGCTGTTCTGGAACCGGCGCGCGGAAGTCAGGCAGAACATGCGCTTCTTGCTGTTCGGCCACGCCCTGTATCAGAAGGCGGTCAATCCCTTCATCGGCATGACCGCCAAGGGCATCCTGATCGGGGTCTCGCCGGCATTCTTCGAGCGGCCGTTGCAGTCCCAGGTCACGGAAGCAGACCGCCAGCTTGCGCTGACCCTCTGGGATGGCGGGCGGATTGGGAAGGGCAGGGATCTGGCGCCTCTGCCCGTGCTCGGCGTGCCGGGGTGGTGGAAGGACAACGTTGCGGAGGGGTTCTACGACAACACCGGCTATTTCCGTCCGGGCCGCCGTCCGGGTCAGGTCACGGCTTCGTCGACGTAAGCCTCAACCTTGTTGCGGCCTTTCTGCTTGGCGCGGTACATCGCCTTGTCGGCCTTGTCGAGGATGACTTCGAGGTTGCCGCCGTCATCCGGATAGCTTGCCACGCCCAGGCTGGCGGTGACGTTTGTATCGCCGCCGCGGATGTCGAAACGCGAGATCTCGATGGCCTTGCGGATGCGTTCCGCCATTTCCTGCGCGCCCTTGCTGTTGGTTTCGGACAGCAGCACTATGAACTCGTCGCCACCGAATCGCGCCATCACGTCGGAACCCCGCAGCTGCTCGCGGATGCAGCGGACCAGGTGCTGCAACAGCCGGTTGCCGGCGTCATGTCCGTGTTTGTCGTTGATCTGTTTCAGGTTGTCCGAGTCGATCATGACCACCGACATCGAGTGGCCGTAGCGCACCGACTGCTTGAATGCCCTCTGCAGCATGTTCGAGAAGGCGCGCATGTTGTATAGGCCGGTAAGGTCGTCGGTATCCGACACCTGCTTGATTTTGTCCACGGCGTCGCGGATGTCCGCGGCAAGCATGCTGGTGATGTACGCCACCAGGATTACTGGCGCGGAAAGCGCCAGCAGCCCCCCCCAGAAAACCAGTGACATGATCGGTTTGGCATGGGCATCGTACGAAAAGAACATGAAGCAGGCGATGATCGCCGCCATCTGCACGGCGGTGGCCAGCTTGCCGAAGATCAGTGCACTGGCGATGATGGGCAGCAGGTAGAGGTTCAGCAGCGGGCTCTGAATCCTGCCGGTGTACCAGACCACCCAGGTGATAAAGACGATCATGATCCAGGTCTCGACCATCAGCTTCGGCCTGGATTCGAGCCTGTTGAAATTCAGGTAGTGAAGGCCGAGTACGAGGGCGCCGAAAAAGAACAGCGCCATGGTGACGGCGATGTTGCCTATCTCTCCGATGGCGCCGCCAAGCAGGTAGACCAGGACCAGGACGACCAGAAGCCATTCGATTTCCGCAATGGTGCGCGAAAATCCCTTAAGTTCGTCTTGCTCGATGGTGAGGCCGATGTTTGTTCTTATTAGCATTGATTGAAGGTATCCGGAAATCCGGCCTATGCGGATATCTTGTTCAGTAGGCACAAAAACCCGACAAGCCTAAACGGTTTCCGCCATCAGTTCCAGCATAACGCCGGTGCGCGGGCAGGATGCGAGGAATACCAGGGTGCAGCAATGAATTCCGGATTGGTCGGAATTCCCGCGATGTCCCTCCCGGGCGCTCTGATTGCTGCTGTCATTACGCTGGGGTTCCTGCTGCCGCGCATACGGCATCACTTTTTGCATGTTCCGCTTGCGGACGATCCGCTGGCTGGGCCTGTGCGGATTCGTCGCCTTCATGGATCTGCTGCCGGCGACGGCAACTGGAAATGCGGGAAGAAGGATACTTGAGCGGCCCCACTGGCGCGCGAGGTTGACTTGATCGAAATGGTTTCCTATACTCGATTTACAGATTAGATTTAGTCTAATTCCTGTTCCGGAGGTAACTCGAGGGGGAGTGCCGGATCCCGGCATTCAATACGTAAAATCAAGGAGGTCAAGATGAAGGCACTGAAAGGTTCCAAGACCGAAACCAGCCTGAAGGACGCGTTCGCAGGCGAATCCCAGGCCAACCGCCGTTACCTGTATTTCGCAGCGAAGGCGGACGTGGAAGGCCAGAACGACGTCGCGGCGGTCTTCCGCTCGACGGCGGAAGGCGAAACCGGCCATGCCCATGGCCACCTCGAATACCTCGAAGCGGTCGGCGACCCGGCCACCGGCCTGCCGATCGGCAAGTCGCGCGAGAACCTCAAGGCCGCCATTGCCGGCGAGACCCATGAGTACACCGACATGTATCCCGGCATGGCCAAGAATGCGCGCGACGAGGGCTTCGACGAAATCGCGGACTGGTTCGAGACCCTGGCGAAAGCCGAGCGCTCGCATGCCAACCGCTTCCAGAAAGCCCTGGACGCCCTGACCGACTGATTTTCCGGTGAAGGGGGAAGGGGAAAGGGGAAGGGTTCAAACCTTCCCCCGCAGAAGCATTGACCCCTTCACCCTTACTCCTTCACGCATTCACCTTTTCCAATGACCGTTCGCGAAGGTTCTCTCGAGGCGCCTACCCGGCACCCTGTCGACTGGCTGTCGCCTGATTTCTACGATCAGGAGAAGCTGTTCGGGGAAATGCACCGCGTCTTCGATATCTGTCATGGCTGCCGCCGCTGCGTCAACCTGTGTACTTCGTTTCCCACGTTGTTCGACCTCATTGACGAGGGCAAGACCGGCGAACTCGACGGCGTCGAGAAGCAGGATTTATGGAAGGTCGTCGACAAGTGCTACCTGTGCGACATGTGCTACATGACCAAGTGTCCGTACGTGCCGCCGCACCCCTGGAACGTCGACTTCCCGCACCTGATGCTGCGGGCCAAGGCGGTGAAGTTCAAGAAGGGCGAGACGACATTTCGCGACAAGCTGCTGACCAGCACCGATGCGGTGGGCAAACTCGCCTCCATCCCCGTCGTGGTGCAGATGGTCAACGCCGTCAATAAGACTGCCGTTACCCGCAGGGTGATGGAATTCGTGATTGGCGTGCACCACAAGCGCGAACTGCCCGAATACTCCAGCGCGAAGTTCCGCAGCACCGCCAGGCCGGATTCCTCTTTTCCGGTTCGCGACGGCAAGAACGCGCCCGGCAAAGTCGCCGTTTTCTCGACCTGTTACATCAACTACAACGAACCCGGCATCGGCCATGACCTCCTGAAGATACTGGCGCACAACGAAGTGCCGGCGATCGTTGTAGAGAAGGAGGCCTGTTGCGGCATGCCCAAGCTGGAACTTGGCGACCTCGACACGGTGAAAAAGCTCAAGGAAGCGAACATCCCGGTCCTGGCGAAGTTGGCGAAGGAGGGCTATGCCATCCTGACCGCGGTGCCGTCCTGCACGTTGATGTTCAAGCAAGAGCTGCCGCTGATGTTTCCGGAAGACCCGGACGTGAAGGCGGTGCAGGAGGCGATGTTCGACCCGTTCGAATACCTGATCATGCGCAAGCGCGACGGGTTTCTGAAGACCGATTTCAGCAAGCCGCTGGGCAAGGTTTCTTACCACATCCCCTGCCACCTGCGGGTGCAGAACATGGGGCAGAAAACCCGCGAGGTTCTCGAACTGGTGCCGGGAACGCAGGTCAATACCGTGGAGCGCTGCTCCGGCCACGATGGCACCTGGGGCGTTAAAACCGAGTACTTCGACGAATCCATGAAAATCGGGCGGGCGGTATTCCGGCAA
This sequence comes from uncultured Bordetella sp., assembly GCA_964402495.1. Classification (GTDB taxonomy): domain Bacteria; phylum Pseudomonadota; class Gammaproteobacteria; order Burkholderiales; family JACQAP01; genus JACQAP01. The sequence goes on along the minus strand of CAYODB010000044.1, from coordinate 4,779 downwards.
ATGGCTTCGGTCGAGCCGGACTACGTGAGTTCCGACTGCGCGATCGCCGGCCGCCACATCAAGCAGGGCATGCGCGACGGCGGTATGGATCAGGGCAGGGGGGGGAAGCAGCACCCCCTGACGCTGATTCGCATGGCCTACGGACTATAGAACCGGAGCAGACGAGCGTGATTACCCCCGAAAGCCTCATGTCCCTGGAGCAGTACTCCAAGGCGCGCAAGGAATTCCGCGCCAAAGTGCTGACGCACAAGAAGCACCGGACGATCGGGCTGGGCGATCACATCACCCTGGTGTTCGAGGACGAACTGACGATGCGCTACCAGGTGCAGGAGATGCTGCGGGTCGAGCGCATTTTCGAGGAACAAGGCATCCTCGATGAACTCGGCGCCTACAATCCGCTGGTGCCGGACGGCAGCAACTGGAAGGCGACCATGCTCATCGAGTATCCCGACCTCGAGGAACGCAAGGTCGCTCTGGCTAAAATGATCGGCGTCGAGGACCGGGTCTGGATGCGGGTGGGCGCCCATCAGAAGGTATATGCCATCGCCGACGAAGACCTCGACCGCGAGAATGACGAAAAGACCTCCGCGGTGCATTTCCTCCGGTTCGAGCTCGATGCTGCAATGAAGCACGCACTGAAATCGGGAGAGGCGCTGGCCGTTGGCGTCGATCATCCGGCCTATTCCGCCACGCGCGATCCCGCCCCAGCGGAAACCCGGTCGTCGTTGCTGAACGACCTGGCTTTTTAGTTTCAGCCTTCCTGGAAGTACAATAACGGCAGCTCGGCGCGTGAGTTGCCGTTTTCGTCGTACGACCGCTGAAGGGATGACATGCTGGAAGCCCGCATGATCGGTATTCTTGAGGATCGCGTGAAGCGCCTCGGCCGGCCTTTCAGCCTGACATTCTGGAATGGCCGCACCATCAGCAGCGGAGACAACCCGTCGCTGGAACTGACCGTGCGTTCTCCGCAAGCCCTCATGTCGCTCGCCAATCCCAGCCTGGGCCAGCTCGCCAAGGCCTATGTCGAGGGCGACCTCGACATAGGCGGTGACATCCGCCAGACCATCAAGGCCGGCGAGGAACTGGTGGCCGGCGATTCGACCACTTACCGCAAGCGCTCCAACACCTGGAAATGGTGGCGGCACACCCGGCCGGCCGACCGCAAGGCGATCCAGCACCACTACGACTTGAGCAATGAGTTCTACGGTCTTTGGCTCGATGCCAACCGGGTGTATTCCTGCGCCTATTTCAGGACGGAAGCCGATTCGCTGGATCTGGCGCAGGAACAGAAGCTCGACCACATCTGCCGCAAGCTCGATCTCAAGCCAGGCGAACGCTTCCTGGACATCGGCTGCGGCTGGGGAGGGCTGATCCTGTGGGCCGCACGCCACTTCAACGTCCAGGCGCTGGGAATCACCCTTTCTGAAGAACAGCACGCCTATGCCACCCAGCGCATCAGGGAACTCGGGCTGCAAGGCCGCTGCGAAGTGAAGCTGATGGACTATCGGGACGTACCGGAAGACCAGCCTTTCGACAAGATTGCCAGCGTCGGCATGTTCGAACACGTGGGCAAGCGCAACCTGCCCGGGTACTTTGCCAAGATCCACCGGCTGCTCAGGCCGGGCGGCGTGGTCATGAACCACGGCATCACCACCAACTCCCTCGACGACGGCGAACTGGGGAGCGGCATCGGCGAGTTCGTCGACCAGTATGTGTTTCCGGGCGGTGAACTCGTGCATGTGGCCCGCGTGCTGTCAGAAATGTCCAGCCAGGGACTGGAGCCCTGGGATGCGGAGTGCCTGCGCCCGCACTATGCGAAAACCCTCTGGCACTGGGTAAGCCGGCTGGAGGCGCGGCAGGAAGATGCCCGCAGGATCGTCGGCGAAAGGATGTATCGCATCTGGCGCATATACATGGCCGGCTCGGCGCATGCTTTCGACCGCGGCTGGATTTCGATCTTCCAGATCCTGGGCGCGAGGCCGCTTGCCGATGGTTCCCTGCCGTATCCGCTTACCAGGGAGCACCTCTACAGATGAAGGCGGTTCATGGTTTGTTGTTCCTGTCCCTGCTGCTGGGTTCCGGATTGGCAATCGGCGTGGAGCGAGGGATGCCGGACGATATCGGCGGCATTCCCGAGGAAAAGGAATTCAGCGAAGACAAGCTGAAACTTCCCGCGCCTCCCGGCGAGGCGGGACTGATCGAGTTTCGCCCAAGGGGGAACTCGAAAAACCGCTTCTATGTCGATGGAGGTTCGCTGTCTCTTGGCGCGGACCGGGTGATCCGCTACGCGCTGGTGATCAAATCGCCTTCCGGGGTTGCCAACGTCAGCTACGAAGGCATGCGCTGCAAGACTGCGGAGTACAAGGTTTACGCGTTTGGCACCCGTGATGGCCAGTGGGTCAAATCCCAGGCGCCGAAATGGCAGCCCACCGGCGGCACGAGCTCGAATTTCCACTACTCGCTCTGGGTGGACTATCTTTGCGACAGCGAGGCGGTCGGGGGACGCAGCGCCAAGGATCTCGTGGCCAGGCTCAAGGGCGATCCGCTGAACAACTTCGACCGCAAGGAACGCTAGCCTTCACTGCAATCGTGTGCTGCTGGAGCAGCGTGGATTGTAGTTCCGGCCGTCCTCAGGACTTAACTTGCTGAAGCAAGTTAGCCTTCACTGCAATCGTGCGCTGCTAGAGCAGCACAAGATTGTGGCTTCCACGTAACGCGGCGAAGCCGCATTAGTGTCCGCCGCAACTGATTCCTGCTCTGATGGAATCAGAGCAGGACTAAGTTGTCCCGGTGGATGAGTTCCGGTTCGTCGATATAACCCAGCCGTGCTTCGATTTCATGGCTGGGTGACTTGAGGATTTTTCCGGTTTCCGCCGCGCTGTAGTTGACCAGGCCGCGCGCGATTTCCCGTCCCTGCGGATCGAGACAGCTCACCACCTCACCGCGCTCGAACTGACCGCTCGATTCGTATACCCCGATCGGCAGCAGGCTCTTGCCGTCGACTTTCAGCGCTTTCACGGCACCGTCGTCCAGGCTCAGCTTCCCGCGCACCTGCAGGTGGTCCGCAAGCCACTGCTTGCGGGCGGCCAGAGTCATCGTTTCGGCCAGCAACTGCGTCCCTATCGCTTCGCCCTGGGCCAGGCGTACCAGCACATTCGGCTCGTGTCCCGAGGCGATGATGGTCGCAGCACCGCTGCGCGCGGCCCGCTTGGCGGCCAGGATCTTGGTGAGCATCCCGCCGCTGCCAATGTGGCTGCCGATGCCGCCCGCCATCTTTTCCAGCGCCGGATCGCCGGCCTTGCCTTCGTGCACGAATTCCGCGTCTTTGTGACGCCGCGGATCCCGGGTGTAAAGGCCCGGCTGGTCTGTAAGGATGATCAGGGCATCCGCTTCGATCAGGTTGGTGACCAGCGCCGCAAGCGTGTCGTTGTCGCCGAAGCGTATCTCGTCGGTGGCAACCGTGTCGTTCTCGTTGATGACCGGAATAACGTCCAGGTCCAGCAACGTGCGCAGCGTGGAGCGGGCGTTGAGGTAGCGCTTGCGGTCGGACAGGTCTTCATGGGTCAGAAGGATCTGTGCCGTATGCAGGCCATGGTGGCGGAAGCAGGATTCGTAGGCTTCCACGAGGCCCATCTGGCCCACCGCCGCGGCGGCCTGGAGTTCATGCAACGCATTGGGACGCCGTTTCCAGCCGAGGCGCTGCATGCCCTCGGCTACGGCACCGCTCGAGACCAGCACGATCTGTTTTTTGCGATGCTTGAGTTCGGCGATCTGTTCCGCCCAGCGCGCCAGCGCTTCATGATCGAGTCCCTGGCCGGCATTGGTGACCAGGCTGCTGCCAACCTTGACGACCAGGCGGCTGGCTGAGGCGGCGACGGAGGCCATGGCGTGTGTGTTTACGATTGTTGTTCGTGGTCTGCGGGTTCCGCGGCTTCGACGCGCGCGTGGGCCTGCAGGTATTCCATGATCGCGAACACCAGCGCGCGAGTGCCTTCGCCAGTGAGCGCGGAAATGATGAATGTTTTCTCCGGTTCCCCAACGGCGCTGCGATAGCCGGACAGGAAGGCATCGATCCTGGCGCCGCGATCTTCCTCGGTAGCGAGGTCGACCTTGTTGAGGATCAGCCAGCGCTGCTTGTGGTAGAGCGCCTCGTCGTATTTGCGCAGTTCTTCGATGATCGCCGCGGCGTCGTGGACGGGGTCCGCCGACTCATCCAGAGGAACGATGTCCACCAGGTGCAGGAGCACGCGCGTGCGCTGGAGGTGGCGCAGGAACTGGTGGCCCAGTCCGGCGCCTTCGGCCGCACCTTCGATCAGTCCCGGGATGTCGGCGATCACAAAGCTGCGGCTTTCGTCCACCCGCACCACCCCGAGGTTGGGGTGCAGGGTGGTGAAGGGATAGTCGGCGACTTTCGGCCGGGCAGCGGACACCGAGCGGATAAAGGTCGATTTGCCGGCGTTGGGCATGCCGAGCAGGCCGACGTCCGCCAGTACTTTCAATTCGAGTTGAAGATTGCGGGTTTCGCCGAGCGTGCCGGGCGTGCATTGGCGCGGCGAGCGGTTGGTGCTGGACTTGAAATGGATGTTGCCGAGACCGCCTTTGCCGCCCTTGGCAATGGTTGCGGTCTGGCCGTCGCGGGACAGGTCGGCGACAACCTCGCCGGTCTCCAGGTCGCTGATGGTGGTGCCCACCGGTACGCGCAGCGTTATGTCTTCGGCCGCCGCGCCGTAGCAATCCGAGCCACGGCCCTTTTCGCCGTTGCGGGCGCGGTGGATGCGC
>CAYODB010000043.1:0-21306 GCA_964402495.1 uncultured Bordetella sp. | reverse complement strand
TGGCTCGATGAAGAAGAGTTTCTACGCCTCTACCGCTGGCTCGAATGTCCCGATACGCCGGTTCATCCGCCCTACACGCGTGCTGTCCGCATTCTCATGCTCACAGGGCAGCGCGTCGAGGAAATCGCCCGCCTACATATCGACCAATGGGACGCCAAGGAGCGGATTATCGACTGGTCTAAGACCAAGAACGGCAAGCCGCACGCCATTCCCGTTCCCGAAATCGCAGTGGAGCTTATCGAGTCCATCAAGCCCAATGCGCACGGCTGGTTTTTCCCTTCGGCGACAGACCCGACCAAGCCCGTCAGCCACGGCACGCTCTACTCGTTCATGTGGCGCCAGCGCGAACGCGAAGTGATCCCTGTCGTGACCAACCGCGATCTGCGCAGAACTTGGAAGACGCTGGCTGGACAGGCTGGTCTGTCGAAGGAAATTCGCGACCGGCTGCAGAACCACACGCTCCAAGACGTCAGCTCGAAGAGCTACGATCGCTGGAACTACATGCCGGAGAAACGGGCCGCGATGAAGAAGTGGAATGCTTTTGTCCAGGTGATGCTGAACAAGAAGCGTCCTAAGACGGCAAAAGAGAAGCCCACGCCGATCATCCATAGCGTCGCTAAAGAAGCGGCTCAACAGGCGGCATGACAGTGACCACAAGGCGCACTTGACGCGCTTCATCCTTCACCGACACCTCAATCAATTCGGCTTGCTTGGAAGCCCAGCGCGCACGGCAGCAATATTTCCGTTCATCCTTGAGACCAGCGATAAAGCATTGGCACATATACCGCCAAGGCACCCGCTAACCCCTGCTCTCAATAAGCTGAGACAGAACGAGGCGGAATACCTCTGCCTGGAATTGAGCGTCACGCAGTGCATTGTGATCGCCGACCAATATGGGCTTTAGCCGTTCCGTGATCTTGCTTGAGCGCGTATCTGCCCAATCGCAGCCAGTCGCGCCCATATATAAAGCCTTGATGTCTAGCGCCGTGAAGCCGAATGGATTCCCGTCGCTAAAGCGGTGAAAATAGTAGTTCACAAACGACCAATCGAAAGGTGCGTTGAACCCCACGAAGACGAGAATCCCCTCGACGCCCGCTGCCGTCGCCAGCCAATCCCTAAAGCCCCGCATCGCCTCGGACGGGTCAAGCCCCGTTCGGGCAAGTTCGTCGAGCGAAAATCCAGCCACCTCCAGCGCCTTGGGATCGGCGTTATGGTTGATCGGTTTCAACTCGCAGGAAAAAGTGCTCATTGGATCGAAAACGGCGCAGGCGCCGATCGACAACAGGCTAAACTCGCCGGGGATCGGGCCAGCAGTCTCTACGTCAACCGAGATAAAGACCTCCCGCTTCGCGCTCATGAGATCAAGGGCTCGGCCGGAACGAGGGTTGGCCGGTTACGGATGGCCTGCCAGTGCTCCCGGAACGCCCGGCGTCTGTCCTCCGCGCTCCCCGTCGTTTTCCAGTGGTGACCCGAGTAGGTCGTGATGTCGAAAGGCAGATTGGAATCCTCACGCGCCATAACCACGGTCGGCAGACCTCGGCCAAGCGCATAGCCAAGTTCGAGAAAACAGTTGGGGCGAGCGCCGGTGATGTCGGCGAGAACAACGCTGCTGCGATGAAGTTTCGTGAAAATTTCATGATCGATGCGAGCATGATCGTAAGCTTGGCGGCCATCGATCACAACCAGCATGTAGCCCAACTCACCTTCGATCACGGGCTGAACCACTACGTCGAAGAAATCCTGCACATCCCTGAAGTCGGGGAGATTGGGATTGAGTAGCCGCACCGCGAAAGCTTTGGGCCTCTCCAACGCCTCCAATAGCTCAATCAGAACGGTAATGCGATCGGGAACGGACTGTCGCGGTGGTAGCCGAATCCTGTTGATCCAGTCATGGGCATCGCCATCGTTGGCAATCTGAAACAGCCGTCGACTCTGGCTGCTGGTCAGACCGAAACTATAGAGCCGCCGCGCGCCGGTTGTTTCGGGGCTAAGCGCCAGGTTGAGCGGAACAATCGGCTTGCCCGCGTCGTGATACTGATTGGCCAGGTAGAGCACGCCCTCTGTGCCGCCGAGCGCCACGAGGACGTCGCCGAACCGCGCCTGCGCTTCCATGCGCTTGCTGTTCATATTCCAGTGCGCGGCATTTTCGATCTTTACCAAAGGTGACGCGCGCAATTCATCCCAGAGATCGGCATACTCCGCAGGAATCTGATCCTCGCTCTTGTGATGCTGGACCGCGACCGCGAGCGATCCCGGCACGTTCGCCGGTCGCAGCGCCAGATTGTCCTTGATCGTCTTCCAGACCAGCCAATCGAAACAGATCGGCAGCCCATCGGTCTTCCGCGTCGGCTCTGCATCGACGGGGATGACGAAGTTCGCGCCGCGCTTGACAAGTTCCTTCACCAACCCAGCAACCAGCTGGCGCGCTTGTTCAACATCGGTTGCCGCTGCGACAATTGTGTCATCGACAATGCTCCCAGCGATATGGATGCGGCGGCCGAACACGGGAGAGCGCGCCATCACTTGTCCTCCATCACCGGCGACGCCTGAAGTGCGGAAGCAACCGATTTCAAATGCTCGAAGCGAAGGGGCTCTTTCGGGTAGGCCTTTGCGAGCGCCGCCGGGTAGAGGCGCGTGCGAATATCCGAATATGTCCATGTAGGATGGCCCGCACGCGCGCCCGTTGCCGCGACGAGTTCGGCGAACTGGGCGGGCGCGAGACCGAGACCCGCCAGATCCATCGTAAAGAGCTGTCGACGCTCCTCATCGGAGGGACGCTTGAATTCTTCGATGATGGCGGCGCGCCGGCGAAGCGCGGCATCCAACGCAGAGAGACGGTTCGTGCAAAGGATTACGACAATCCGTCCGCCATATTGGCGCAGATCATCGACGCCCTGGATTAGAGTATTCACCGCCACTTTGTCCTCGTGATGGCTGTGATCCTGGGCGCGCGATGCGCCGAGGCTGTCGCCTTCGTCAATCACCAGGATCGCGCGGCGATGTTTACCCGCAGATTGAATGACCTTGCGAAACGCATCTGCAATCAGCGTCCCCATCTCGCCGACCATACCGCTGCCGCGGACACGGTTTGAGAGCTTGAAGAGGATGGAATCCTCGCTTCCCGCCTCAACGACGAGCCTATTGGCGATGCATTCGGCCATAGCGGTCTTGCCGGTTCCGACATCGCCGTGAAAAATCACCAGCGGATATTGCTCGGCCACGAGGTCGCAGATGGCCAGCTTCCCGCCATGATGCATCCGGTTCCAGTCGCCGAGGCCGCCGACATTCAGCAGCAGGCGGAGTTGGTCATGAACACGGGCGTAGCGCGTCTCGAACCCCAACAACGTCTTCTCGCGCCTGGCCAGCGCATCATTGGGCAGCGGCGTTTCGCTGTCGAACATGCTCGGCTGGCTCACGCGGCCCAATCCTTTCGCTGCATGCCATAGGCGTTGCTGGCATAATTGCGGCCGCCTGATGACATCAAGTTGGTATGGTTGGTGTCGTCATAAGACGTCACCCATCCGATCTTGAGCTTGCCCTTGGTCCCTTCGCGGGCTGCGCTCGTATAGGCGTCGGTATAGCTGAGCACGATGCGCAGATTCGCACCCGACACCTTCGGCCAAAGGACGCCGCCTGGGCGGCTCGACGTCAACGAGCCGGCTTCGGTATCGACATCGAAGCGCACGGCTTTCGCCTCGGCGCCATTGCTGAGCAGCGTCACGTCGACCCACTTGAGGTACCCGGCTTTGGCGAGCACCTCGACATCATGCGCATAATCGGCAGCGTTCGCTGCGGTCCAGGCACCAGTGCTGTCCGCGATCATGACGAGATCGGCCTTCACGCGGCGGACAACATTTTCGATATCGGCGACCGTGTAAGTGGCGGTGGCGGTTCTGGTCTGGCTCATCTCAGTCTTCCGTCTTGAAGCGAGGGCCGAAGATTTCCTTCCAGACCTCATTGTCGTTTTCGGCTGATGCGAAATTGGCGGTTTCCCAGGCTGCCTCAGCAGCGGCGATGATCTCCTTGCGCTCGGCCTCGGAAATTCGGCTGGTCACGTTGTTTAGACTGTAGACGGGATCAAGAATGACCACCGGGTCGGAGAAAGTGGTGAACGGCGCCGCATTCTCGGGGAAGCTGATCTCGTCTTTAAGGCCGGACTGAGCGATATAGAGGAGGAAGTTCCGGAAACGCTGCTCGACGCTCCCCGCATTGCCCTGCGTCGCCAGGACATGCGCCATGATCAGCTCGATCGCGAAGGACTTGAGCGGCTTGATCTCAGCTTGGTTGCGCCACTTCTTGGCCATCCGCACGAGCGTACGAAAATCGCTATCCTGGTTCTTGCGGTCCCTGACAAACTTGATCTGACAGGGTGCGCAGGTCTGGATCTTCGAGCCGTCATGGATGTCGAATTGCCATCCATAGCCGGAGCGGTTCGCATCCTCGATCACAGGCACGATATCGACGCTGAGGCCCGTTCCGACGAACGTCACAGTCGCCGCCTTGCGCTGGATCTCGAAGTCTTCGACCGACTTGCTCGGATATTGCTTGATGAGAAGATCGTAGATCGTGTTGTTCAGGCTATCGAGCGTTTCCTTGTCCGCATCACGACCTGAGATGTAGAACACCACATCGACATCGACCGGATCGGCGCTGGTCTTGCGCAGAATCGTATATTTAGCGAATGAGCCCGCCTTCACCACCTTGGTGATCTTGATCTCAGTCTTGTCTCGGACGCTCTTGCACAATTCGACGACCAGGCGATCCACCTGTTCGTGATATTCTTTTCGCTTGTCCGACGGCAGGCGCAGGACAGTGCTGTCATAGTAACGGACTTCGGTATTGCTCAACGCCATCGCCACATCCCTTCTCACTCGGCGCGCGCCGGACGGCCCCGCTGGGCGGCGGGTTCCGGCAGTGCGCCCCGCATCGGCATCGGTTTACAAAACAAACCATAATCGATCACGCATCCATGAAATGGGAAGCCATTTAACACATTTCAAGGGTTTTAGTTTACAAAACTAGTCCTTTATCATATATTTGGAAACCAACAATCTCAAGGAGGCCACCATGATCGGAAACAAACTCAAAGTAGCCCGGTCGGCGTCAGGCCTGTCGCTGCGCGCGCTTGCCGACGCCATGAGCGGCATCGTTTCGGCTCAAGCCATTGGAAAATATGAGAGAAATGAGGACATGCCGAGTTCGCGCGTCTTGATAGCTCTGGCGGCTGCCCTCGGCGTGAGGGAGGAATATCTCCTCAGCGAAGATGAACTCGTCCTGGAAGGGGTCGATTTTCGGAAGAAAGCCAGAACGTCCTCCCGTGAGGAGGCGGCGCTAGAGGCGCGCGCCATTCATATGCTCGAGCGTTACCTAGCGGTGGAAGATCTGCTCCAGATGCGTAGCGTGGAATGGGAGCAGCCGCGCAGCGCCCCACACCCTGTCGCCGACTTGCGCGACGCAGAGGATGCAGCTCGTTCCGTTCGTGAAGACTGGGGCCTTGGCAACGACCCCATCCCACAGCTCGCTGAGCTGCTGGAGGAGCGCGGCGTCAAGATCCTCTCGCTTGATCTGGACAATATAGACGGGCTCGCAGCTAGAGTGCGGCGCAAGGATCGGAGCGCAGCGCGCGTTATCGTCATCAAACGTAGCTCGTGGTCGGAGCGAAAGCGCTTCAGCCTAGCGCATGAACTCGGTCACATGGTGATCGCGCCTTCAGGTGGCGTCGATGAGGAAAAGGCCGCACACCGCTTTGCCGGTGCCTTCCTTGTGCCCGCCGACGTCCTGCGCGCTGAGGTCGGCGTCAACCGCTCCTTGATCAGCATCGGCGAGCTGGTTGTCCTGAAGAAACGCTTCGGCGTCAGCATCCAGGCCCTGACGTATCGTTGCAAGGATCTCGGCATCATTAACCAGGCTGCCTTTGGTCGCCTGTTCAAGACATTCGCCGAGCGCGGATGGAGAACAATGCCATTTGAGGAACCGGAAACGATGCCGCCGGAAATGGAAGAGCCCAAACGCTTCGAGCGGCTATGCTATCGGGCACTTGCCGAGCGCGTCATTGGCGAGGCGCGCGCAGCGGAGCTGCTTGGCATATCAGTTCGCGAACTGGATGCCAGGTTGGATCAGGTAGCGGCCTGATCCGATGCCCGTCCTCGTCTCCGACACATCGGTTCTGATTGATCTGGAGCGCGGTCAGCTTCTCGCGGACATGTTTCGCCTGCCCTTCGCGTTTGCGGTTCCCGACTTGCTTTACGTTCGGGAACTCGCGGGGCCGCTTGGCAATCAATTGGTGGCGTTGGGACTTCGAGTAGAGGTTCTGACGCCAACAGAACTTGCGCGGGCGACGACTATTCGCCGCCAACGGGCGAACCTCTCGACCCCGGATACCTTTGCCTTCGCGATCGCTGAATCCCGCCAATGGGCGTTGCTGACGGGTGATGGAGGCCTGCGCGAACTCGCAATCGCCGAACGGCTCGAAATGCATGGCGTGTTGTGGCTGCTCGACCTGCTTGCCGATGGCGATCATGTTGCCCTCGATCGATTGCATGGCGGGCTGAGCGCCATCTTTGCACATCCAAGATGCCGGCTGCCTGCTCAAGAGACTCGCCAGCGGCTTGCGCGGTTTGCGCGCTAACCGGAAAGACCGACGCTCAAGCGTAAGCCGGAAAGGCTCGATACCACAACCCGGAATGAAGCAGCTATCGTCCGAGGTGTTGTATCATGTATCGACATGGCCGAAGAACGCCGACCCTCTGAACTTTGCTCCATCGCTACTTACTGGGCCTCCACATACCCGATCAGCTTTGCTGAGTAACTCCCGTCTCCGTTCGCCGCTCCTTTATGTTTCAATTCTCGTTGCAAGGTCGGCTCTACGGCCGACTGGAACAACTGGCTTCGTTGCTCGGAGCTGAACGCGGGCGTCGCCGCAGCCGCACAGAGGTATTGGTCGGCTTGGCGTTCAGCAGCAGGAACTCTTGTGCCGTCAGGCCTCACGGCGATGATCTGGACGGCCACACGACGCTCGCCGTTTCCGTTCGAGCTTTCAACGAGCCAGAACGATAGCAGGATCGGAGCCTCGGCACCGTTATGAACTGCGATGCCGATTTCCTCGGGCGGCAGGCTACGCCATCTCCCGAGTTCTTCCTGCATGAGGCGATGGTCGAGTCCTAGCAGCTCGATATCATCGCGACTGGTGGCGATTTCGCGATTCGACGTGAAGCGCGCCAAGCGCTTTCCGTCATTCGTTTGCAGGTCGTAGGTTGTGTCATCCACCTTGACGACACGCTGCTGCCTATCGGCGACAGCCGCAGACAGGAAGTGGATGAGCCGGTCCATGCCCGTAGTGACATCGGAAAACGGCTTGTAGTCGTCGAGGCTGAAGCCTTCCAGATCCTGGAACAGGTCAAACACGACCTCTCGCGCCTCGCGGGCGTTTGACAAGGCCGCTTCCAGCTCTACGGCGGTCCTTTTCAATTCTGGATCGGACAATGCTTCCTGATAAAGCCGGTCGTAATTAAGTCGTTCCGATAGTTGTCCAAGGATCTGCGACCGAAGATCTTCTGCCACGTTACCTTGATCGTCGACTTTGCCGAGCGTTCGGGCAATTTCATTCAGCTTGTCGTCGAGCAGCAGGAAAATCCGCCCTTCAATCGTATCGGACAGGACTAGATTGTAGACCTGTGCGGTGTGCGCTTGACCGTACCTGTGGATGCGCCCGATGCGTTGCTCCATATCCATGGGGTTCCACGGAAGGTCGAAATTGAACAAAACGCGGGCGAACTGAAGATTGATCCCTTCGCGTCCGGCCGCCGTGCAGACGAGAACCCTCGGGCCGTCCTTTTGGCGGAAGCGCCGTTCAGCGGCAACTTTCGCACCGTGATCCCCGCCGCGAAGCACCACGACGCCCTGGCCTGGATAGACCTGCTCAATCTCACGCGCGAGAAGATCGACCGTGCCGAGGTAGGTAGCGAAAATGACGATTTTCTCGGCGGAGTTCTGGCGCCAAAGAGTCCCAAGGCCGTCGAGAAGCTTTTGCGCCTTCGTTTCCCGGCTTTGCGGAAATATGGAAAGCAGATCCCGAATCCGCAAACGCTCCTCCGGAAGATGCAAATCGATCGCGGCTGACGCGACATCCTCGGCGTGAGCGGCAGCGAATTCATCGCCGTATGGATCCGAAGCGAGCTCAAGCGCCTCTTCATCGAGTTTCTTGGCTAGGCGGTACTTGAGGTCCGCCAACACGCGATCGGCCTCGGTTCGACCCAGCGCGTCACGGGAAAGATTCCATTCGGAATGGATCATCTCCCGCGCCTCGTCATAGAGGCGTTCCCGTCCCTCGATATCGAGATCGCGGTCGCGCAGCAGGCCCTCGTGCAGTGTCAGCATCAACATGCGCCGCATCAGCGTTCGCCGAACGGCGGCAAAGCTGGACGCCGCGATCTTCTGGAAGATTGCCATGAGGAAGCCGAGCGCTCGCCCCTGGTTGCCCTTTCGGCGCGCGAGGTTGAAGCCGTCCTCCAGGTACTCCCGGAGCTTCTCGTAAAAGCGTCGCTCCTCATCACACATGAGGAAAGACTCAGTGTGAACCCAGCGGCGGGCGAACAGAGGATCGCCGTCAGGTCGGCAGGCGTCTGCTTTGGTACGGCGGAACATCACGGTATTGAGCCGATGCCGATGTTCGAGCATTTCTTCCGGGCTACCGAAAAGCGTCGAATTGAGAAGCTGAACCAGCATCCAAAACTGGAAATGATTGCCCTGGTGCGGCGTCGCCGAAAGAAGCAGCAAGTCGCGGGTGTGGCCCTTGAGCGCCTCCGCCAGCTTGTAATTCTCGGTCTTCCGGACTTTTCCGCCTATGCGACCCGCCGTGAGGTGATGGGCCTCGTCGAACACCACCAAATCCCATTGGGGGGCGTCGAGAAGACGCTTGATCCGCGCCGGCCGCTTCAGCGTGTCGATGCTGGCGATTAGACGATCGTGCTTGGCGAACGCATTGGTCCGACGATCGGTTATGTCGCCCTCGGAGCCGAAGATCTCGAAATCGAGATTGAACACCTCGTTCAGTTCGCGGTGCCAGTTGTTGACCAGGCCGGCCGGCACCACCATCAGCGCACGGGTAAGTTCGCCGCGGCTGGCGAGCTCTCTCAGGATCAGCGCCGTCTCAATCGTCTTGCCGAGCCCGACTTCATCGGCGATCAAAAATCGGCGCGGAGACGCAGTCGCGATCCGATGCGTCAGCACGACCTGGTGCGGCAGCAGGTCAATTCGCGCCGACGTGAGGGCCGACGCGCTCTCCATAACCGGTAGCGCGTGCGCCTCATAAGCCAACCACGCCCTACGCGCCCGTTCTTCGCCGCCCTCGACCGATCCGAGAATTCGTTCCGTGCGGGAAAGCTGTCGATGAATGCTGGCGAGCGGCACGCGCCGCTCACCGTTGGCGAAAAACGCGCGAAGATAGCCGTCGTGGGCGACATCCAGCACGACGCCCGCGCCGAACTCGCTATGTGTGATGCGCTCGCCGGGCGCAAACTGCTGCTCTTCGATCATGCGTCCACCTCACGTGATACGCAGATGGAAGAGGCCCGCCGCTTTTGCGCCCATGGCGAGTAAAATCTCCTGCGGATATTCCCGCGCTTCGCCCCAGAGAAGCCGACCAAAGTCGATTTGCCGATCCCCATTCGGCGCGCCACAGCGCCAGACAACTGAGTCGCTTGCGGTCTGAATTTGCACCCGTCGCTGGCCCGCCGGGAGCCAGAACACAAGCGCTGCATCACCTTCATAGAAGTCCTGGAAGGACAGGATTGCATGCTTGAGCTCATGGCCCAACCAGGCTTCAGCCTCGTCTGGCGACATCAGGTCGAGGCAGGCGTCGAGCCCTGCCACGACCATGGAATTCCCATTGTTGCTCGGCAAATCGTCAGGCCATTGCCCTTCAAACCGGAGCAATTCACGCAGGCTGAAAACCTCGCCGGGCCTGGCGATTTTATTGAGGGCTTCGTCGTCCCATATCCAACTGACGCCGCGGCGCTGCCAGACCGTATCGAGGAGCTGCTTCATCGATCACTCCTCCTGGAACAAGGAGAGTTGCTTCACGGCCTCGCGGTTGCTCTCCGCCCAGCCATTATAGATTGTGAGCGCCCGCGACGCGGCGTTCCGCATAGGCTGGCTAGGGCCGTGCTTGCTCAGCCAATCGAGCAAGCTCTTCAGTGCCGCGTGTGGTTTGAAGTTTTCGTTCTTCAGGGTGTCCGACGCATTGATGCCGCTGCCATCATAGCAGGCACCGATCATCACCAAGGCCTGATCGAGGTCGGCCGTCAGCCGCCGCCGGTGCTTGCCCTGCCAATCGCGGGCGAAGGCCAGCGGATCGACAAGGTGGAACACCTTCTTGTCCTCGCTGCACCACCCGCGCGTTTCAAATTCATCGGGCGCGATGCCGGAGCCGCGCAGCAGCTTCTGTATCTGGTCGCGGGCAAGCTCGGTCTTGCCATCGAAGATGCGCAGGAACTGGCGAGAGATCGGCTCGGCGATCACCGGCGGCGGCTCGGCCGTCTTGTTCGCGTCTTCGTCGATCAGCTGGTTGATACCCACCAACGCATCCTTGACCGAGATCGGGCGGCCCTCGTCCACATAGACCTTGCCATAGTGACGCGAGAAGTATTCCAGCGCCTTGCCGCGACGGATGACCTGCAGGTCGGCGGCAGGAAGACCGGCCCTCGCATGGTTTTCCAACATGCCCTGAAGCTGACGCACGTCGGCTAACACCTCGCGGCGCATGCGCCCCCAGCTTACAGCCGTCGGCTCCTCAGTGCGCTTTCGACAGACGTGGATGATGTCGTATTCGATGCTCTTCGAGCCGAATTCGCCTTCGCCCTTCGTCTCGTCCGAGCGGATCGGATAAGTCGCCTCGAGGTAGAAGCCGGCATCGAATAGGGATTCCAGCACCGAAACCCAGGGAGCGTCCTCGCTGTGGTGGAAAGTAAACGCGAGCATTCCGCCCGGCTTCATGATGCGGTGTGCCTCCTTCCAACAGGCGGTCAACAAACGCTGGTAGAAGCCGTCCGGATCCTCTGGTTCTCTCGCCTTGTTGGACACCGCCTCCATCGATTTTGGAGTGTATTCAGGACCGAAAATTTCTGGATACTTGCTCTTTAATGGCAACCGTAGCCAAACATGAAAGAAATCCGCCAATTCTGAATAATGGAGAAGCCCGCCGAATGGCGGATCAGTTATAACCAGATCTACAGATTGATCCTTGTAATTAGATAGTTCTGTGGAAGAGCATTGACGAATTTCTGCACCATTGACAGCATCTCCTGGAAAAACCTTCTCGCTCTTGCCGGAAATATCACCCGCAAGGGCGGGATTTGAGCGCCCTAAAGTTTCTACACTTACTGGTTCCCATGGTTGCCCTGCCCAATCGGCCCCCGCTTCAATAACCTCACTACATGAAATCCAGTTCCCACGGCCAAGTG
Source organism: uncultured Bordetella sp. (assembly GCA_964402495.1). Lineage (GTDB taxonomy): Bacteria > Pseudomonadota > Gammaproteobacteria > Burkholderiales > JACQAP01 > JACQAP01. Next base: position 9,847 of record CAYODB010000043.1, on the reverse strand, counting down.
CGCTGAAGACACAATTTTCAATAATGTTCGCCTTTGAGTGGTAGTTGTTATTGCTCATATGGGGGACGATCTTGTCGTAACCGACATCCCAAAAGCAAAACATATTCTGATTGCGAAGATACTGTTGGAATGCGCCGAGTACATACTCCCGCACTGACCAATCATATTCTCCAATCTCCACAATCGACTTGAGCAACTGCGTTAGCACCAACAGCTGCCGAGGATTGAACATCGTCCACCAATGGGTGAACCCGTAGTTCGTCCGGATATCACTGTTTGCGATAGCTGTCATAAAGCCATAAGGGACCTCTGATTTCGGCCAGTAGGGGGCAAGATCGGCGTCCTTCCTTTTTTCCCACTCGGCAACGGCGTTGCTGTACTGGTCTGCCAATTTCTGGTCGAAAGGCGCAAAGAAGCGCCCATTATATGGGGCATTGGTGGTCGCCCTCGCAGGAGCAAGCCCCTGGATTGAATATCCTGCAACTTGACCACCCTTAAGGGAGTCTCGGGTTGCGTTCATTACATCTTGCTGAGTACCGCAAGACGCGCATGTAAACGTAGAGCGTTTCGGTACCGTCCCGCCTTCCTTTCCGCTTGAGAAGGTCATCCGAGTTTCTGGACAGGTTACCTTTTCGGGCAGATTGCCCCGCACCTCGAGAAGACGAATGTGGCGTGCACGTTCTGCGTTCCACGCGGCCGTTGATGTGGTGCCATCTTGAGGGGAACCCCCGTAGGGTGTTCCGGTCGCGTCCGTCGCCGGGCTTCCAGCAAGCCACTCGGGGTGCACCAAGAGAGTCAGATCGACCTTCTTGTTCTTGCCTTTCCCAAGCCGCAACTGACCTCGACCGCTATCAACATTCAGGCCGGTCTTAGGGTGTACATGTGCCGCGAAAGCCTTTTCGCAGCCAGGGCAGACCACTCGCCCGCCCGCCGACAGAATGGCATAAGGCGGCTCGTCTGGAGCGACGTAGAGTGGCACGTCCGGTGCCATGCGTGCGGCAACTTCTTCGATGTCAAAGGTAGTGTCACAGGACGGACATTTGTGCTCCCAGCTTTTCACGGAGATCGTCTTGATCGCCATGTCAGGGCTGGTCATGATCGGCGTACGATGGCCACACCCGGTCACCTGGCAGGGACCGTGCTTGGCCCAGAAGGTGTAGATGATCTCGGGCCCTTCGTAGCTATAGTCCTTCCGCTCTTCCCGCTTCAGGCTAAGCGGGTCGAAATCCGCGCCCATCACCTTGCCCGAGGGCTTGTGCGTCCAGGTGCCTTTCTCGCCGTTCGGACCATCGCAATAGTAGAACGGCATGATCTGCGGTTTCACCTCGGCCTCGATATCAGCCAGGAGGCGCTTCACCTCATCCAGATCGACATCCGCCAGTTCCTGCTTCACCACGAACCAAGCGACGGGGTTCAGGTCATTCCCCGACATCTGCATGCCAAGGCGCGAGCCCTCGACCAGCGTGGTGCCGCCACCCATGAAAATGTCGGCGACCTTCAGGTGCTTGAAGGCGCCCTTCTTCTGGTGGTTGGCGTAGTAATTGTCCCAGACCAGCTTGGCCGCGTGGGACGGATCTTCGGGGGCCTTGGTCGCGGCCGCGATGAGCATCGAGCGGAATACGCTGGACCGCCGCCGCGCCCACCATTTCGACATCTGATAGATCGGCTTGCCCGCGTTGCCCTCGATCACCGCGACCTGGTTCACGGGCAGGATCGGGAAATCCACCTCAAGGCAGGTCTTGGGCCGGTTCGGATCGCCGAAATCGACGGTCTCCATCTCAACGACCCTGCCGGCGCCGACCGCGCGAGCCACTTCCTGGGCGACGAATTCTTTCTTGGTGGCCATACGCGCTGGTCCCTATTTCGTGAGTTCAACAAAGGGCGATAGGACTTCGAGCAGCGACGCACCGCCATGGGCGAGCGTTGGGTAGCCACCCTGGCTCCGCCACTTCCACCGCCCAACTGCCAATAGATTCGCGCCATGTGCGTTGCTCACCGGGAGAGCGACCGGTGGAACAAAGGGGCCGGCGTCGTGCTGGGCGCTGACAAAGCGACCGCTCTTGAACGTCGTCTTGAGGAAGGCGGCTTGCTCGTCGCCAGCGTCGAAAAACAGGCCCGTCGCGGCATAGCCGTGATCCGAGGTGATGACCACGCGACGACCTAAAGCCAGCCGTTCAACAAAGCCCCAGAAGTCATCGCTGGAAAGGCGCTCAGCCGCGTCGCGGGTCACCGTATCAAGCCCCTGTCCGGCGCCAGCGCCATCATGGACCGTGCTGTCTGGCCAGGGGTGCCAGAAGACCCAGTTTGGCGTCGCGTCGATCAGATCGGCGCAGTCCTTCCATGGAAGGTCAACGCACTCCGTGCGTGCCGGTATCAGCTTGTGGTTCCCACTGGCCCCATTGTTCTGGAGTTGACTGCGGCTCCCGAATCCCAGAGCGCGTGCGAAAGCATTCGTCTCGCTGGGGAGTTCAGACGCATGGGCCGTTACGCCATGAAGAGTGAATCCTCTTTTCTCCGCGCCCTCGATCAGCCAAGGAAGCTCGCGCAGACTGAGGCCATCAAGGATGAGCACCGCTTTCGCGCTGTACGGCTCGGCCCACCAGCGCACCAGGCGGTCCGAGGTCCGTTCGACCGAACTACCGAAATCCCGCCAAAGGTCCCAACCACATGCCGACAGGAAAAGATCGAGCGTTCCGATCTCCCTGTCGCGTTTGGTCACTTCTCCGGGTGCATTGCTCGCGGCCAACGGCCGAGACGCGATGGCGATCGCTTCCTCGATTACAATCTGCCAGGCGCCCGGCGACGGCTCTTTCAGAAGCCGTTCGAGTGTCGCCGCGTCAATGGACATCAGCTATCCTCCTTCTCAAGGGACAGCTCGAACGTCATGCCATCGGGCAGCTTTTTCAGCAGTTCCCGAAGCTGAGCCCCGGTCGCCGCCGAGACCTTGATCGTGACCTCAGACACCGGCGTCGCCGGTCCGATGCCCCAACCTTCAAGTTTCCCAATTAGATTGAGAGGCGATGTCGGTGGATTTACGAGGTTTGTGCGCGTCCTGGGCACGCTGCCGCCGAAGATGCCGCCGCCCCCCGGACCGCCACTATCGCCCGGCGACGGCGTGCCACCTGTGGTGACCGGAGCAAGATTGTCAGCAGGCACGCCAACGGGCGTCGCGCCTCCCCCGAACAGACCGCCGGTCGGCGGAGTTGCCGTGGGACTGGAAAGCGTCGCGCCTCCCGTGGTGGGGACCGCTGACGGTGACAACAGAAAGACCTCGTCAAGTTGTCGCCCCGTGTAGGACAGCTTCGGACGCAAACGTCGCCACGCCGATTCCTCATCCTCTCCTGGCATGGCCTGGAGGTATTCCATCCCTCGAAGATTGATAGCGATCTTTCCGCGCGCACAAAGGCGCAGGATCCGCTCCTTCATCGCTGTCTCACCGAGCCACGGGATACAGTCCTGTCCCGCAGGCCGCGGCTCCTGGAGTTCGCGGAGCAGCTTTCCCACCGAAGCATTGTCCGTCGCTGCCGCCAGAACGAGGTCAGCGAAATCCTCTGGGACAAAGAGGTCATTCACCAGGGCAGTCTCAATCGCTTCGGGTATTTGCACACCTGTCGCCTTTACCGCCTCAACATGAAATTCGCATTGGGCAGGCTCGGCAAAATTCCATCGGTGCAGGACTGCAAACCGGTCGAACCGCTTCTTCAAAATATCACGAAGCTCACCCTGATATTTCGTGTGAAGCTTGCGGTAATCCGGGGTCTGGCTGCTCCATTCGAGCGCCTTCATTTCCGCGCGAGCCAGTACCAACAAATCACGGTCATAAAAGACCGGCGACGATCCTGTTCGCGGCAACAAGAACCTGACGGTGTTCCTGCGCTTTTGAAGATGGTCCTTCACCCATCGACCGAGGCGCGCACCAATCTTATCCACCTCTTCCGGCACCACAAGGATCGGCAATCGCTCGTCCCACCTATCGGGATGCTCACCCTCTTCGAGTTGAGACCATGGGTCGGTCACCCACGCCTTCGGCAACGCAATGACGCGAAATGTCTTGGCGACCTCCTCCGAGCCGCCGACGACATATCGGATCTCCTTGGCGAGCTGCACGAGGTCCGAACCATCCGAGAAAAGCTTGTCGTTCCGGGCACAAGCCATCAGCTTCGCCTGCGGATTTTCCTCTTCCCGGAAAACGAGCCGCTGGCCGTCCTGGTGGATATTGAAGCTGTTCTCAACGATTGTCGCCAACTCGACCTGGAAGGCATTCTCGTCGAGCCGCTTGTCCCGCGTTATATCAACCTGAAGGGCGGCTGGCTCCGCCCCGGCCAAGTTGCCAACCGCAATCGACCGGAGCCAAAGTGACCCAACGATCTCATGCAGGTGCGGCACCTGCGAGGCATGGTTCGGCACGGCCTCGATGACGGACGTGATGTTGCGCAGCGCCTTGTCTCGCAACGAGCGGTGCTGCTGATTGGCGACCGAGTCGAGGAGTGCGCCGATGCCGGTGCTATCATCTTCCAAACGAAAATCGGCGGCCGTGAGAATTGCTTCCGCTTCTCCTCGGCTCTTGAACAGATTCGCCAAGATGCGAATGAGGTCGCGGGTTTCCTGCGCATCCGTCGCGATCAACACCTGGTCTTCAAGCAACTGCAAAAGATGCGGGGCGAACGGCCACGCCTCTCCGAAATCTCTGCGCTTCCTCTCATGCTCGGACGCCGGAATGTTCAGGAGCCGGAGAAACTCCGATACATGGACCGCGATGAGCCCGTCGATTCCAGCCGGCAAAATTTGAATCCGGTTCTCAAACAAGCGATGCAGCAGCATCCTGCGGCGATCATGCTGGATGCGCTCCGGGGTACCTCCAGCCTTGAAATCGATCTGTACAGGATTCACCCGATGAATTTGCTGGTAGGCATCCGTGTCGCCGTTCCTAACAGACACCACCAATGCAAGCAGATCGGGGTGCTCCTTCGAAATCTCCGAGAGGATTTGGATAAAATTGAAGGCCCAGTTTTTCCAAGGATACTGCTTGGTGTTTGTCAGACCGTCATACCAAGTCTGAAACTCGTCCAGCAGGAGCATGGTCGGCGTGTGCCGCAATAGCTCCAGTATTAACTGATCTGACGGGATGTCCGTCTTCGCGCCGCCCATGCCCTCCCATTTGCCACGGATATAGGCTCCATGAGGGTGCTGCTCGAAAAGCAGATCCCACAGGAACTTGTAACGCTGCCGGTGCAGGCTCTCGCCGATCACAAGCATGCCTTCCCGGAGTGGAATCGCCCCGATCGCCGGATCGTTCAACGTCGCGGCCCAAGACTTGAGCCAGGCCCCTGTCGAAGCCGGGTCATGCACGGCGTGGAATAGCGCGGCCATAAGGTGCGATTTACCCAAGCCCCGCTCGCCGATCACAACAACCGGCCGGCCCTGGTTTGGTCCAACTGCTTCGATGCCTTTGAGAAGGTCGTGCGTCGGATATGTGATCTCGAGAAATTGCGCCGCCGTGATCTGGGTCGCGCCTGTATTGCTTTCATTTGAAAGCTCTATCGCCGTCCCCTTGAGGCGCTTTCCTTTGAATTCTTGTCGTAGTTTAAGCCCTAGCATTTTGACCCCCATGGATTCCATTGCTTCGATGCGGCACGCTCGCGGCCTTCGGGGCACACGCTTCAAAGCATGAATTAATTGTGACTAGAAATTCGGGCCAGAAGCGCAGGTCGGCGTAGGCGGGGCTGGCTTGCTCACGGATTTCCTCAGCATGAATCTCCGAGAAAGATCGAGCGAAGGATTCGTACCGCTCTATTAGTGCCTGATCGAGATCGAATATATCCACGGTTCCCTCCTAAACTGCTCGCTTGGCTTGACGCATGAGAAACGCCGCCAGCTCTTCGAGGACATCCGTGAGTTCACCGGGATTGAGAGCAACATCCTCCACGAAAGCGCGCCATTGCTGTTGCTTCTGCGCGTCAGCTGCGAAGGAAGGAGACAAAGCGTCAGGCAGTTCATCAGGGATTAGCGTCCCGCGCCGCGCAAAGGTGGCGGCGATGGCCCGAGGCAGCCTGTCATCGTCGAAGGCGAACGACCGGCTCAATATCCAGATGTCGTAAAAATCTTTCATCCGGCTGTTGGCGCGTCCGAGAGCGACCATTGCCTGAAACTTCTCGGCGATAACCGTTTCGCGCGCATAGGCGCGCAGGCGTGGTGGCGGAAGATCCAGCATAGAGGGATAGTCGACAAACTCGGCGTTCGGCTCGACGGCATCACCAAAACCAATGTCGATCGTCACTTTGATCTTGGCGCCGCTGATCTCGGCGGTCGTGCGCAACCGCAGGCCGCCATACTCAAGCTCTTCGCGAATGCGATCAACGCGTAGCGCAGCAGCGTCGAACTGGACGCCGTCGTCAGCATCTTGCGTCAGTATCTCGCGAAATACAGCGAGCATCGCGTCCGGATCGGGATCACCAAAGCCCAGCAAGTCGAGATCGCGCGTGCCTCGATACGGATCGTCGAACCATGTCATCATCAGCATCGCGCCTTTGAGCACGAACCGATCCGCATGCGCTGACTGACCGAGACGGAAGAGCAGCCGTTCAAGCGCGAAGCGCGTGAGCACCAGATCGAAGCTCTGACCGCTCGCCTTGGAAAGGCTCAAGAGCCGTGCGCGCACCGAAGCGCCGATGTTCTTTATCTCTTTAGCCATTGGCCGTGAGTGCCTCAAGATAGGGCCGGATCACCGTCGAGATGCCGCCATGCTCGGCCTGGCGCGCAATCTCGCCGGGCGTGGCCTTGCGCTGGCGCAGCGTCTCCTGAAGTCCTTCGATGGCAACCGACAGGCCGACTTTGCTGCGATGCCGGAAACAATCAGCCACCGTCTTTGCTGCGCCGAAGACCCTTACGGGCACGCCCTCAATCACATGCGTCTCAACGCATTCAGACAGCAGTCCTTCAGTGAAACGAACGATACGAATTGGCATGCCGTCCGGCTTGGGCGCCCAGTCCTTCTTTCCGATCGCAAGCCACACCTTCCTTGGAAGCTGATCGGTCAGCCCGTGATAGGCGAGCGCTGAGACGAGACAGACGACGCCCTTCGGCAGTCGCTTCGCAGCTTCCGCCAGGCTATGATCGGTACCCAGCGGCGCGTCGGCGAGTTGATAAAGGCCCCGCGCGAGCCGCATCACCTCGCCATCCCGAACCATGCGGCTAACCGTGGCCGCCGTCACGCCTGAACTCCGGAACTCAGCCAGACGCACGATGCCCCGCGTCGTCAGGACGGTGCGGGCAATTTGGCGCTGGGAACTTGGCTCATTCATTGATACAATGACTTTGAAAGTAGTGGCTATAGTCCGAGGTTTTGTATCACGGATTGGTTTCGGCGGATAGCGAAATCCAACACCCCCTCGGATCCAGCCTTCCCGACATGGCGCGGCAAGACTTCCGCATGCCAAGGAGTGGGTCGAAATCGAACAGACCCGAAAGGGGAGAGAAAAAGGAGGCAATATGGGCACCGAAGCCGGCGATGGAGCGGAAGGACTGACGAACGAAGCGGCTGCCCTGGCCGACATCCTGACATGGTCAGCCGACTGCCCGGCCTGGCAGCGCGACGCCCTGCGTCGCCTCTGCACTCAGGAAACCCTGGACACTGCCGACACCGATGCCTTGCAGGCGATTTGCAAGGGAGCCGCCGAGGGCGTTCCCCTCTCCGCCGCACATATCCGAGATCCTGCCGCCAGCACCGCCACCGTCAGCTTGGGCGCCCTTCACGGCCTTACAGACGTCAACGCGTTGGCCGTCGGCGAACGCCTGACCTTCGGCAAGAGCGGCCTAACGGTCATCTATGGTGACAATGGCGCCGGAAAATCGGGCTATGCACGCGTGTTGAAGCAGCTTTGCCGAGCCCGGTCGCCCAAGGGCGATACGATCCTTCCCAACATTTACGCCGCCAATGCCGGAACGCCCACGGCCAATATCGACTTTCATATCGGTGGCCAGAAACGAACCGTCGCATGGCGTCAAGGCAATGCCGTCGACGCCATGCTCTCGGCCGTCAGCGTCTTCGACAGCCTGACGGCCAATGTTCACGTCGATAACACCAACGATCTCGCCTACACGCCGCTTCCATTACGCGTTCTGGCGGCGCTCGCCCAAGCCTGCCAGGACATCAAGGCCCAACTGAACAAAGAAATCGGCGCGCTTGAAGCCCAGACGCCCGCTGTGATCGCACAACCTGAATGCAAACCCGGCACCGACGTCGGCAAATTGATCGCCGCCCTCTCGGCCAAGGCAACACCAGCGCAAGTCGAGGCTTTGGCTGGATTAAGTACCGAGCAGCAAACACGGTTCGATACGCTGCAATCCGATCTCGGCAGCGACCCGGCCAGAATCGTCCGCCAGTTGCAATCAGCACATGACAAGCTCGTCGCAGCGGCCGATCGCTTGCGGTCCCAGACATCGGCTGTCATGGACGCGCAATGGACGGGGCTGCGCTTGGCGGCGCAGCAGCTTGCAACCGCGCGCGCAGCCGCAGCGGCCGCATCTGCCAATTTATTCGCCGCCGAACCACTCCCCGATGTCGGTTCGGACGTCTGGAAAGAACTTTGGGAGGCGGCGCGGGCCTATTCCCGCGCCAGCGCCTATCCCGACAGCCCATTTCCCGTCACGGCGGACGGTGCACATTGCGTCCTCTGCCATCAGAAACTCGACGACGACGCGCGACGGCGCCTCGGAAGTTTTGAGGCATTCGTTCTCGATGAGAGCAAGCGCCGCGAGGCAAAGGCGCAGGAGAGCTACGATCAAGCGCTGGACGGGTTAGCGGCCGCGCAGTTTTCCATGGCCGAGATGCACGACCTTTTCAGCCTTGTGCGCGACGACATCGGCAATATCGCGTTGGCCAACAACCTGCGTCGTGAAACCGTGCAGGCGTGCTGGCGGCTGCGCGCAATGATACGCACGCACAGCCACACCACTCCACCCGACTTGCCGCAAATTCCCTCTATCCCGTTCGACGAACTCCAGACCGTGACGAACGACTTGAGCAAGCGCGTTAACCTGGTTCAAGCGGAACAGACTTCGCCCGAGCGTCTGGCGCTCGTCGCAGAGCGCGACGGCCTGGTAGACCGGAAATGGCTGGCGCTGGTCAAAGAGGATGTGCTGGCCCAGATTGAAAGGCTCACCGCCATCAATGTTCTGAACAAGGCGGCAAAGGACACATCAACAAACAAGATCACCACGCAAAGCGCAAAAGTTGCGCAAGCGCTCGTCACCAACCGACTGCGCGGCCGATTTGCCAAGGAGGTGGACAAGCTCGGCGTCGCTGGCTTGGCGATCGAGTTGCAGCAGGCCAAGACAAGCGCGGGCGTTCCCTATTTTCAGGTACGCCTGATCAACAAGCCAAGCGAGCCCGTCGGAAAAGTCCTGAGCGAGGGTGAACATCGCTGCGTCGCATTGGCCGCATTCCTCGCGGAATTGGCGACTATCGAGGCGCAGTCAGCAATCGTCTTCGATGATCCGGTCTCTTCACTCGACCATCAACATCGCGACAAGGTGGCGGAACGGCTGGCGGACGAAGGCCAAAATCGTCAGGTCATCGTCTTCACCCACGACATGGCATTTTTGCTGCTGCTCGACGAAGCATGCCGCGCCACGAAAGACCGGAATGCGACACAAATTTCCTATCGTCTTGTGAGCCGCGGAGGCGAAAGCACGGGCTATTGCCACGACGAGCCGCCTGCGAGCGTCATGCCCCTCGACAAGGTGATCCAGGGAATGCGGACGCATCTCGACAATGTGAAAATTCATCATGAGCGCGGTGACCAAGCTGGTCTGCACCCCTGAAACTGTACCAAGTTGAGAGTTAGAG
>CAYODB010000042.1:0-21472 GCA_964402495.1 uncultured Bordetella sp. | reverse complement strand
GCCTCGCGCCTTCCACCAGGAGACGTTAATGCAGAAATACCAGATGTACATCGGCGGCGAATGGGTCGCGCCGTCTTCCGGCGAATGGTTCGAAAGCTATAACCCTTTCACAGGCGAACCCTGGGCCATGATCCCGCGTGGCAATGCCGCGGACGCCGACCATGCCGTAAAAACGGCGCATGCCGCGTTTACCGACGGCCCCTGGCCGCAAATGACGGCGACGCAGCGTGGCGCGCTGCTGCGCAAGCTGGGCGACCTGGTCGCACAGAACGCGCAGCACCTCGCAGAGATCGAAGTCCGCGACAACGGCAAGCTGATCGCCGAGATGGCGGGTCAGCTCAATTATGTGCCGCAGTGGTACTACTACTTCGGCGGCATGGCAGATAAAGTACAGGGCGCGGTCATTCCGCTCGACAAGAAAGGCTATTTCAACTTCACACGCTACGAACCGCTTGGCGTCGTGGTGGCGATCACGCCGTGGAATTCGCCGCTGATGCTCACTGCCTGGAAGCTGGCTCCCGCACTCGCCGCCGGCAATACGGTGGTGATCAAGCCTTCGGAATTCACTTCCGCATCCGCGCTGGAGTTCGTCAAGCTGGTGGAGCAGGCAGGTTTCCCCGCTGGTGTGGTGAACGTCGTGACCGGCTATGGCAAGGAAGCCGGCATGCCGCTGGTGGAGCATCCGCTGACTGCGAAAATCACCTTCACTGGTTCCGATGCGACCGGCCGGGTCATTGCCGAAACAGCGGCGCGCGGCTTCAAGAAAGTCGGCCTCGAACTGGGCGGGAAATCTCCGAACATCGTATTCGAAGACGCCGTCATGGAAGATGCGGTCAACGGTGCGGTATCGGGCATCTTCGCCGCGACCGGCCAGACCTGCATCGCCGGATCGCGCCTGCTGCTGCAGCAATCCATCCATGACCAGTTCGTGGAGAAACTTCTGGCTCTGGCGAAGACCGCGAAAATGGGCAATCCGATGAGCCTGGAGACCCAGGTCGGTCCGGTGACCACGCAGCCGCAATACCAGAAAGTGCTGTCGTATATCGACATCGCAAAAAACGAAGGCGCCAAGCTGCGCATGGGCGGCGGGCCGGCGACGCGTCCTGAATGCGGCAAGGGCTGGTTCGTGGAGCCGACGATTTTTACCGGCGTCGACAACAGGATGCGCATTGCGCAGGAGGAAGTGTTCGGTCCGGTGCTGTCGATCATTCCGTTCAAGGACGAGGACGATGCGGTGCGCATCGCAAATGACGTGCGCTTTGGGCTCGGTGCCGGGGTGTGGACCAGCGACGTGGGCCGCGCGATCCGCATGTCGGAGCGCATCAAGGCGGGCACGGTCTGGGTCAACACCTACCGGGCGGTCAGCTTCATGTCGCCGTTCGGCGGTTACAAGGACAGCGGCATGGGCCGGGAAAACGGCCAGAACGCGATCTACGAATACCTGCAGATGAAAAGCGTCTGGATCAATACCGGGGCCAAGACGGGTAATCCGTTCGTCATGCGTTAGGCCTCGATGCGGGGGTCGCCGCCGCCAGCATGGTCGAGAGATGGCTGGCGATTCTTCGAGAGCCGCATCACGGACGGTGTGGCGGCATTGTGGCGAAGCTCGCAGCCGGTTTTTTCGGCAAGCCGCCGCATTGCGTGATTGTCGGTAAGCACGTCGGCGTGGATTCGCTTTACGCCGTGCCGGGCCGCGAAGGTTCCCATCTCCGACAGCAGCAGCAGTGAGCCCAGCCCCTGCCGCTGCCAACCGTCGTCGACCACCAGGGCCCACTCGCAGCTTTCACCGCCATCGTCGATGACGAACTGGGCAACGCCTGTTATCACGCCCAGGCTTGTCCCCGGGTTCGCCACGAGTACAGCTTACTTGCCGGGCAGCGGGCTAGTGAACTGCCTCAGGGCGTCATTGGGGAGTTCCCGCATGCCCATCATGAAGCGCAACCGCGCGGGCTGTGCGAGGTACCTCAAGCGCACGATGCGAGGGCCGGCACGTCGCTTGGCCGGACCGTGTGCCCAGCCCGGACGGTTTCTGCAGGCCCTTCGATGGTGACGCGGGAAACGCCGAACGCAGTCAGCAGTGCGAGCCCCGGATGGCGGATCGTGTAGGACTCGCCCGCTGCCAGGATCGTGTCCTTGATTTCACCTTCCTCGGTGATCCATAGCATTCCCTCGTTGCAGCGGATACGCGCAGCCTGCCCGTCCCGTATCGAGAGCAATCCCTCGTTGGTCAGGTCCAGCGTATGGTGTGTAAGTCCGGGTTTCATCTTCAGCCTCCTTCGCTCAGGTCGGATTTGACGTCCCAGTCATTCCCGGGAATCATTACAAAACGCATTTTCCGCAGTGCACAGCCAAGTACAAACGTTCTTTCGGAATGGTTCGCATGAGAAATGGGAATGTCTAAAAAGCCAGCCCAGATGCCAGCCCTGGATCTCTTCCGGGGTTTCGAGGCGGCAGCGCGCCACCTGAGTTTTACGCGGGCAGCGGAGGAACTGTTTATCACCCAGTCGGCGGTCAGCCGGCAGATCCAGGCGCTGGAACAGGGTCTGGGCGTGATGTTGTTCATCCGCCGCAACCGCGGGCTGTCGCTCACCGCGGCGGGCGAGCACATGCTCCGCGCGGTGGAAGAGGCATTGCGTACGCTGCATGACGCGGTGGAGCGCATTGCCCCGGACTCGCACCAGAATCTGGTGACCGTCACATCCTCAATCGCATTCTGTTCGCTCTGGCTGATACCGCGCCTTGCCGCATTCCGGAACATGCGTCCGGAGGTCGATGTGCGCATATCGGCCAACAACCAGGTTCTCGACCTTGACCGCGAGCGAATCGACATCGGCATCCGCTATTGCCCGGCCGTGAAGGCGCCGCCGGGGGCGATCCGCCTGTTCGGGGAGGAGATCCTGCCGGTATGCAGCCCGGCGCTGTTGAAGGACCGCAGCCGTCCGCTGGTGAGGAACCTCATCGACGAGGGGTCTCTGGTGGTGCCTTTCGCGCTGGGGTCGGTCACCGACCGCGCCTACTTCATCGTTCGCACCGCGGCGACCGCGGCGCGCAGCGAAGTGAACGCCTTCGTCGACTGGCTGATCGCGGAAAGTGCCGCGCTCGTGGCGACCATGGAAAAGGCCGCGGCGCCGGGAAAGCGGGCGCCGGCCAAGCGCAGATGACGCGGAATGCGGGAAACAAAAAGGGCGGCCAGGCGGCCGCCCTTTTTGTTTCCGCCAGTTGCTTCAGCGCTTCAGCGCGATAACTTCCGCAAGCTTCGGCACTCGTTTCGGAAGCGCGTCCTTCAATTTGTTGCGGCTGTCCCGCAGCAGTTTTTCGGTGGTGGTCCAGTCGATGCAGGCATCGGTAACCGAAACGCCGTATTTAAGCTGTCTCGGGTCGGAAGGTATCGACTGGTTGCCGCCGTTGATGTTGCTCTCGAGCATCACGCCGACGATGGACTGGTTGCCGTCCACGATCTGGTGCGCGCAATCGCTCATCACCAGGGGCTGCAGGTTGTGGTCCTTGTTCGAGTTCGCATGGCTGCAGTCGACGACGATGTTGGCCGGCAGCTTGTTCTTGGTCAGTTCCTTCTCGACCACGGCCATGGTCACCGAATCGTAGTTCGGCCCTTTCGAGCCGCCCCTGAGCACGATGTGCCCGTAACGGTTGCCCCTGGTGCGGATGACCGAAACCTGGCCGTCCTGGTCGATGCCGAGGAAACTGTGCGGCCGCGATACCGACAGCAGGGCATTGATCGCCACCTGCAGGCCGCCGTCGGTGCCGTTCTTGAATCCAACCGGCGTCGACAGGCCGCTCGCCATTTCGCGATGGGTTTGCGATTCGGTGGTGCGTGCGCCGATCGCACTCCAGGTCACCAGGTCGCCCATGTATTGCGGGCTGATCGGATCCAGCGCTTCCGTGCCGGCGGGCAGCCCCAGCTCATTAATGTCGGACAGGACCTTGCGCGCCAGTTGCAGGCCGCGCTCGATGTCGAAGGAATCGTCCATGTGCGGATCGTTGATCAGGCCTTTCCAGCCGGTCGTCGTGCGCGGCTTCTCGAAATACACCCGCATGACCACGAACAGGGTGTCCGAGACCTCGTCGGCCACTTTCTTAAGCCGCTGCGCATAGTCCATGGCTGCGGCCGGATCGTGAATGGAGCATGGCCCGACGACGACCATGAGCCGATGATCGCGGCGGTCGAGGATGCGCTCCAGCGCATGCCGGCCCTCCAGCACGGTGCGTTCCGCGCGTTCGGTCAAAGGCACGCGGCGTTTCACTTCCGCGGGCGTCAGCAGCACGTCCTGGGCGGCGACGTTAACGTTGTAAACCAGTTTTTCATCCATGATCAGTACGCCTAGTAGCCTGTAAGCACTTGAGGAACAGGTAATTCTACGTAATCAGGCGATCCGGGCATAGCCCGGCGCAAGAGCGGTCCGCGCTCCGGCCCTTAAGAATTCCGCCTGGCTACCGATACGACAGGCTTGTTGATGAGAGAAATGATCCCATGAAGACCAAACTTGCCCTGGCTGCGGCATTGCTTGTCCTCGCCGGAACAGCCTCCGGAGCGCGCTGGAAGCCCGTCAGCATTACGCCGGAACGCGCGCTCTATATCGATATGGATGCGCTGGCGCGAAAAGGCGACCGGGTGGAGGCCTGGGATTGGCAAAAATTCGCCACCGCCCAGACGGGTGCCTCCGCGCAGGACACTTACATCTGGGTCAAATCGCTCACCAGCTATCAGTGTACCGAGCGCACCACCGATGCGTTGCTCAAAGTCTACTTTGGAAATGATGGCGGGGAGAGCAGGCGCACCCAACTGGAAGGCTTGCAGTTTCCCAGCGCCGTCGAGCCCGGTTCGGTTCGTGAAAAATTGCTCGAAATGGCCTGCAATCCACCCAAACCGGTCATCAAGCCGGTAGCGATCGTACAGGCGCCCGCCATGGATATCGGACCGCCGGCGCCGAAATCTCCGGAACCGGCGACGAAGCCCGCAGCAACGGTGCCCGCGGACAAGGCAGCGGTCAACGCCGATCCGGCCAAAGTGGACGCCAAACCCGCCAAGGCAGTCGAAAAGTTGTTGACGACCGTGAAGGAGTCATCCGTTGGGCCGCCGTCAAGCGCCAAACCGACCGTGCAGGTGGTGCAACGGCCGGTGCGTCCGCCTCACTCGCGCAGCGTGCGCGTGGCGCAAAAGAAGAAACTCGCTGGCGGATTGAAAACGGCCAAATCGAAAACGGTCAAGGTGAAGCTCCGACCCGATTTGAGGTGTCCTCCGCCGGGACCCGTAATCGTCTCGGAGCCGGCGCCGCCTTTGCCTCAATTTCCCCTGACCGCCGGCGGCGGTATGTTCAATTGAGTCATCGCATTTTCGAGTAGGCGGTCGGCGTCAGGATCAGGTTGGTGATGTGGGTCGTCAGCGGCCCATCCTTCTCGGTTTCCGACCGGATCGCGATCCATTCGGGATTGGTGGCGAAGGCATTCCACTTCTGGTCGCGTTCGGCCAGGTTCTCCCACTCCAGGAAGTAGTACAGGTCGTTGTTGCTGTCGCCGATGAGCGGTGTCCAGAATCCCGCCTGGCGGATGCCGAAACGCTCCCAGATTTTAAGCGTGTGGTTCTGGAATCGCGCGTGCAGCGCCGGCAGCTTGCCCGGGATTGCGTGGTAGATGCGAAGTTCGTGAAGCATGCGTCCTCCGTGGACTGTTGTGGTTGTGGGGGTGAAACGGGAGAAGATCCGCGACTGCTGCGCTAGTAGCGTTTGGTGAGTGTCAGGCTGTCGCCAGCGTTGCGCATCTCAAGCTGGCCGAGAAAGCTCATGCCCAGCAACACGACAGGAAGCGACGCGCTCTCGTGGACCAGTCCGTCGACGTTGGTAAGGGCGATGTCCCCGACTCTCACGCTCTCGAGCTTCACCCGGTATACCGGCGCCACGCCGTTGGCTGTCTGCGAGTAACCGCGCGTGCCGGCGAGATAGTTCACGCCGGCGCGGCGCGCGTCATCTATGCTCATCGAGACCATGGTGGCACCCGTATCCACGAGGAAGCGCACGCTTGCCCCGTTGATCGTGCCGGTCGTGAAGTAATGACCGGCGCGGTCCGCAGTCAGGGTCGTAGTCGAGCGGCCCGTGCTTATCGTCGCCGTGCTGTAGGCGCCCTCGCCGATCTTCAGGCGCTGCTTCTTGCCCTTGATGGAAATGACCGCGGCTTCACTGTCCGCGCTGACCAGCGTGACCCCGTTGTAGGTCTCGCCGGCGCGCAGGGTACGCGGCTTGCCCTTGTCGATCGAAAGCATGGCCTTGTCCGCGAACAGCGCCACGACGCTAACTTCCAGCGCAAGTGCGGAGGCTGACAGAGTTAGAAACGTCAGCAGAACTGCAGTAATATTTGCCGTCACAGACCGCATGAATTCTCCGTACGAATGAAACCTGTCGCGATATTCCGCCACTCGCCCACGGAAGGGCCGGGCTATTTTGCCACGTATCTCGACGCGCGCGGCATTCCGTGGCGCCTCATCGCCGTCGACCAGGGCGAGTCCGTCCCCGCCGATCCGGATGCCTTCAGCGGCCTGGTTTTCATGGGTGGACCGATGAGCGTCAACGACGATCTGCCCTGGATACCCGGCGTTGTCGAACTCATCCGGGCCGGGGTGGCGGCTGACGTCCCGGTGCTCGGCCATTGCCTTGGCGGCCAGTTGATGTCCAAGGCACTGGGCGGCAAGGTCGGCCGCAATCCCTTCAAGGAAATCGGCTGGGGAGAAATCCAGGTCGCGGACAACCCCGTTGCCCGGGAATGGTTCGGCGACCTGCGGAAGTTCGAATCCTTCCACTGGCATGGCGAGACGTTTTCCATTCCCGAAGGTGCGGTCCGCATCATGGGCAACCGCAATTGCGAGAACCAGGGATTCGTCGCCGGCAAGAGCCTTGGCATGCAATGCCATGTCGAGATGACGGAACAGCTCATCGACATCTGGTGCTCAACCGGGGCCGAAGAAATCGCGGGCAGCAAGTCCACTCCGTCAGTGCAATCGGAAGAGCAGATGAAAGACAAAGCGAAGGAAAAGCTTCAGGCGATGCGCCGGGTCGCCGATCGGCTTTACGACAGGTGGGTCAAGGGGCTGAAGACCTGATCTGCGAATCGGGGCCGCGGGCCGAGGTACGCGGGCCGAGTAAGAGCGTTGAAGCTTTGGAGCTTTGCGCTTTTACTCGAACCTCGGCCCGCGTACCTCGGCCCTGTCTTTTCAGTCTCTGAAATTATTGAACTGCAGCGGGACGTCCGTGACGTTCTTTTTCATCATCGTGATGACCTGCTGCAAATCATCGCGCTTGGCGCCTGAAATGCGCACGGCATCGCCCTGGATGCTGGCCTGGACCTTGAGCTTGCTTTCCTTGACCATTTTCTGGATTTTCTTCGCCAGTTCCTGCTCCACGCCGATCTTCAGGGTGATGATCTGTTTGATCTTGTCGCCGGCGATCCTTTCGACCTTGCCCCGGTCAAGGCAGCGCTGGTCGACATTGCGCTTGGCCATTTTGGCGATGAGCACGTCAAAGACCTGCCCGAGCTTGAACTCATCGTCGGCGAATAACGTGACCGTCTTGTCGTCGTGCTCGACGCGCGCGTCGGAGCCCTTGAAGTCGAACCGGTTGGTGACTTCCTTGTTGGTCTGGTCGAGGGCGTTCCTCAGTTCGACCTGATTGACCTCGGAAACGATATCAAAGCTGGGCATCCGGTCCTCCCGCTGTCGCTGGTTACTTTCGTCCGCGCCGTTTGGCGCCGATGCGCAGGCGCAGTGCGTTGAGCCGTATGAATCCCGCCGCGTCGGCCTGGTTGTAGGCGCCGCCGTCGTCGTCGAAGGTCGCGATCTTCGAGTCGAACAGGGAATCGGACTTCGAGGCGCGGCCGACGACCAGCACAGTGCCCTTGTAGAGCTTCAGGCGCACGACTCCGTTCACGGTCCGCTGGGATTCATCGATCAGGCTTTGCAGCAGCACGCGCTCCGGGCTGAACCAGTAGCCGTTGTAGATCATGCGCGCGTAGCGCGGCATCAGGTCATCCTTCAGCGACAGGACTTCACGGTCCAGCGTGATGGATTCGATCGCGCGGTGCGCCTTTAGCATGATGGTGCCGCCGGGCGTCTCGTAGCAGCCGCGCGACTTCATGCCGACATAGCGGTTTTCGACGATGTCGAGGCGGCCGATGCCGTGCTTGCCGCCGATCTGGTTGAGTTTCGTCAATACTTGCGCCGGCGTCATCTTTTTGCCGTTGATGGCGACGATGTCGCCCCTGCGGTATTCGAGTTCGATGTGCTCGGGACGGTTCGGCGCCTTTTCTGGCGAGACCGTGATGCGCCACATGGAATCTTCCGGTTCGAAATCCGGATCCTCGAGGATGCCGCCTTCATAGGAAATGTGCAGCAGGTTGGCGTCCATGGAGTAGGGCGCACCGCCGCCCTTGCGCTTCTTGAAGTCGACCGGGATGCCGTGCTTGTCAGCGTAGGCGAGCAGTTTGTCGCGCGAGAGCAGGTCCCACTCGCGCCAAGGCGCGATGATTTTAACGTCCGGCATCAGGGCGTAGGCGCCCAGTTCGAAGCGCACCTGGTCGTTGCCCTTGCCGGTGGCGCCGTGGGAAACGGCATCGGCGCCGGTCTTGCGCGCGATCGCCACCAGGTGCTTGGCGATCAGTGGGCGGGCGATGGAGGTGCCGAGGAGATATTCCCCTTCGTAAAGCGCATTGGCCCGAAACATGGGAAACACGAAATCGCGCACGAACTCCTCGCGCAGGTCCTCTACGTAGATCTGCTTGACGCCGAACTTCTTCGCTTTCCGGCGCGCAGGTTCGAGTTCCTCGCCCTGGCCGATGTCGGCGGTGAAAGTCACGACTTCGCAGTCGTAAGTGTCCTGCAACCACTTGAGGATGACCGACGTGTCCAGCCCGCCGGAGTAGGCAAGGACGACTTTCCGGATCGGTTTTGCTGCGGCTTTCTTCTTCACGTTATATCTGCACTTTCAGGTCTTGTTGGGATTGTTGTCGTCCTGCTCTTCCATGTCGCCTTCGAACACACCGTCCACCCAGGTGCCGGTGATCAGGCGCCCGTCGGGAGTCTGGAACTGGCCGCTGCCGTGGGGCCGGCCTTCCTTCCATTGGCCCTCGTACCAGCTGCCATCGGGCGCGTCGAACCTGCCGTTGCCGTCCTGCAGGCTGTGCTTCCACTCGCCCGAATAGCGGCCGCCTTCGCGGACCAGCGTACCCTTGCCCTCGGCCCAGCCCTCCTTGAGCGTGCCCTCGTACAGGTCCAGCGGCTTGCCATCGATGAACCACTGCATCACGCCGTCGCCATCCGCGAGGCCCTTGTTACAGCCGCCGCTCCAGGTGACCGTTTCGCCAGGCTGCGGAAACGGGTTGGCGATCTTGCATCCGTTGCTGTCGGCGATCCAGCTCACCTCGTCGCCGGCGGCGGAGACGGCCAGGGAGGACAGCATCAAGGCCATTGCGAAGGCCCGTGCAAATCTGTTCATGAGACTCATGTCTGACTCCTTGAATAAGGACTGCGTCGATTCGGCCGCGGCATCCAGCCGCCGCAGCCGTTCCTTCCCCTGATTCCCTGCCGGTTCGACAGCCGGTGTTGCGGCTGCGTTCTTGTTATTTTTCCTGCGTGATCAGACCGACTTCACTTTGCCCAGCAGCAGATACTCCATCAGTGCCTTCTGGGTATGCAATCTATTCTCCGCCTCGTCCCAGACTACGCTTTGCGCGCCGTCAATCACGTTCGCAGCGACTTCCTCGCCGCGATGCGCCGGCAGGCAATGCATGAACAGCACCTCGCGATTGGCGAGCTTCATCATCTCCGCATCCACCTGCCAGTCCTCGAAATCGCGCTTGCGCTCCTCGTTCTCCGCCTCGAAGCCCATGCTGGTCCAGACGTCGGTGGTGACCAGGTCGGCACCGCGCGCGGCTTCCATCGGATCGGTGAATTCTTCGTAGTGGTCGGTGCCGTAGAGGCCCGCGCGTTCCGGTTCGACTTCGTAGCCCGGCGGCGTCGAGACGTGGACATTGAAATCCAGCACTTCGGCGGCCTGCAGCCAGGTATTGCAGACGTTGTTGGAATCGCCGATCCACGCGACGGTCTTGCCCTGGATCGGGCCGCGATGCTCGATATACGTGAAGATGTCCGCAAGGATCTGGCACGGATGGTATTCGTTGGTCAGTCCGTTGATGACCGGCACCCGGGAATGCCGCGCGAAGCGCTCGATGATCTCCTGCTCGAAAGTGCGGATCATGACGATGTCGCACATGCGCGAGATCACCTGGGCGGCATCTTCCACCGGTTCGCCGCGGCCCAGTTGGGAGTCCCGGGTGCTGAGGAATATCGCCGCACCGCCGAGCTGGCGCATGCCCGCCTCGAACGATAACCGGGTGCGGGTGCTCTGCTTTTCGAAGATCATCACCAGCGTGCGATCGAACAACGGGTGATAGGGCTTGTAGGCCTTGAACTCCTGCTTGATCCAGCGCGTGCGCTCGAACAGGTGCTCGAGCTCCGCGCGGGAGAGATCGTGGAATTGCAGAAAATGCCTTGGCGAGGCCTGATCTTGATTGGCCCGCTTGGGAATGATCGGCTTGGGATTGATCATGGCGCTGCTCAATGCGTCTGAACCACTGCGGCGGTGTTGAGGAACGTACGTATGAGCGCGGATACGCCTTCGACCAACTGCTCTGCCTCGGCGTCCTTGAGATTAAGCGGCGGCAGCAGGCGCACGACGGTATCGGCGGTGACATTGATGAGCAGCCCGGCCTCGAAGCCGCGCTTGACCAGATCGGCGCAGGGCCTGTCGAGCTCGATGCCAAGCAGGAGTCCCTTGCCGCGGATTTCCCTGATGCCCTGCACGCCGGCCAGTTTGTCCGCGAAACCCTTAAGCATGCGTTGACCGAGTTTCGCCGCGCGCTCCACCAGCTTTTCGTCTTCAATGATCGCGAGAGTCGTCAGTGCGGCCACGCATGCCAGCGGATTGCCGCCGAATGTCGAGCCGTGGTTGCCGGGCTTGAATGCCTGCGCCGCTGCGCCGCGGGCGAGGCAGGCGCCAATCGGAAAGCCGTTGCCCAGGCCCTTTGCCAGGGTCATGACATCGGGTTGCGCGCCGGTATGCTGGAAGGCGAACCATTTTCCGCTGCGAGCCATGCCGCTCTGCACTTCGTCCAGCATCAGCAACCAGCCCTTGTCGTCGCAAACCTTGCGCAGATGCGTGAGATAGCCATCATCGGGAATGTTGATGCCGCTCTCGCCCTGAACCGGCTCCACCAGTATGGCGACGATGTTGGGATTGGTTGCAACCAGATCGAGCGCGGGCAGGTCGTTGTAGGGCACGCGTACGAAGCCGCTCAGCAGGGGCTCGAAACCGGCCTGCACCTTGCGGCTGCCGGTCGCTGACAGGGTGGCCATGGTGCGGCCGTGGAAGGCTTTTTCCATTACAACGATGACGGGTAGTTCCACACCCTTCTGGTGTCCGTACAACCGGGCCAGCTTGATCGCGGCTTCGTTGGCTTCGCAGCCCGAATTGCAGAAAAAAGCGTTCTCCATCGCGGAGAGCGAACACAGGCGCGCCGCGAGGTGTTCCTGTTCGGGAATCTGGTAAAGATTCGACACATGCATGGCCCTTGCGGCCTGCTCCGCTATTGCAGCGACCAGGCGCGGATGCGCGTGACCGAGTCCGTTGACGGCCACGCCACTGACGCCGTCCAGGTACCGCTTTCCCGCCAGGTCCCACAGCCAGGATCCATCGCCGCGCGAGAACGCGATCGCCTGCCGCCCATAGGTGTTCATAACGTGTTGCATCGTGGCACCCGCCCGGGCGTTTGACTGGCCCGAAAAAGAACACGGCGGCAAAAAGCCGCCGTGCCTGTTATTGAATGTGATGGGGTTTTCAGAATGACTATTTATCTGATTCGGCATGGGGTTGCAAGCATTTAGCAAGGGCATCGGACGGAGCTGCGGGCAGGATTCTTTGCATCGACGCGCCCGCCTCTTGAAGATGGCATCTTGAAGATGGCATCAAACCGGCCAAGTTTGGCCCGGGATCGTGGCATCCCGTACTGGAGCAGGCCGTATCAAAGTCCGCCAGGGGTGGATTCCAGGGGTGGATTAGCGACGGGAAATTCCGGACTGCGGGATAAACCCGGTCGGCATTGGGAAGTCACCGCATCGGCATTATTTTATTAATTTAAATCAATTGAATAGAATAGATAAAACGGTTTATAAGCGGGTATTGCTGCAGTGCAAAAACCTGCTAAGATGCGGTTAACTTTTCAACCTGCGCATATGGCCGGAAACATCTCAGAAATCGTGATCGTCGGTGTGACCACTTCCGGGCAGGTATTCCGCCCCACTGACTGGTCCGAGCGCCTCTGTGGCTGCATGTCGCTGTTCGGCGAAGACCAGCGGATTACCTACTCGCCCTACGTCAAGCCGATCATTGCCGGGGATGTGAAGTGCGTGGTGGTCGATCGCAGGCTCGAGCAGATCGACATCGAGGCTTTCGGATTCCTGATGGCCTTCGCCAGGGACAACGAGTTGCAGTTGCGTGACGGCCGTCAGGAACTTCGCCATACCGCGAAAGCCCGACCCAGCAGGGCGCACGCCGCCTGAAACTATCGCAAGGAAACAAAAAGGCCCGCATGCGCGGGCCTTTTTGTTTGACCGGTAGTCCGGGCCCTCAGGCCATTGCCTTGATAGCCGCGGACAGCCGGCTTTTCTGGCGAGACGCCGTGTTCTTGTGCACGATCTTTTTGTCGGCAATCGAGTCGATAAGGCTCTGGGACGCCTGGAACTGTACCTGCGCCGCCTTTTTGTCGCCTGCGGCAATCGCCTTCTTCACACTTTTGATGGCGGTCCGCACTTCCGTACGCTGGCCCGCATTGTGGGCGCGGCGGTTGACTGCCTGACGGGCGCGTTTCTTCGCTGATGCAATATTGGCCATTAGGGCTTTCCTTGATTTGCCGTGAGAATTTACTCGGGGCGGGGCTTGCAAAAAAGTGCGCCATGTTACTGTCTCAGCAGGCACTTTGCAACCCTGCGGAATGACTCGAGCGCCAGGGTGGCGCGGACCACCCTCGCGGCCTAAGTTCCTGTACGCATGGAATTTTTCCGGGCTGCGGGACTTCGGCGGTGGCCGGGCCTCGGTTACAATGCCGGCGCGAACGGCAATCGCAGGACAACAATCCCCCATGAATCTGCTCAAAGCGCTGGCGGCGATCAGCAGCATGACGCTGCTCTCGCGAATTCTCGGACTGATCCGCGATGCCGTGATCGCACGGCAGTTCGGTGTCAGCACGGGTACCGATGCGTTTCTGGTGGCGTTCCGCCTGCCCAACCTGTTGCGGCGCATATTCGCCGAGGGAGCGTTCTCGCAGGCCTTCGTCCCGGTACTCAGCGAGTACCGCAACACGCGGTCGGCGCAAGACACCAAGGCGTTCGTCAACCATGTGGCAACCCTGCTCGCTCTGGTCCTGCTGCTGGTATCCGTTATCGGAATTCTGGCTGCCCCGGTGATCGTTTACATCAGCGCGCCGGGATTTGCCGCCTCGCCCGAGAAATTCCAGGTCACGGTCGAACTGCTGCGGATCACGTTTCCCTACATCCTGTTCATCTCCCTGACCTCGTTCGCGGGCGGGATCCTTAACACCTGGAGCCGGTTCTCGATTCCAGCCATCACGCCGGCCCTGCTGAATATTTCGTTCATCGTATTCGCGCTCCTGCTCGTTCCGTATTTCGATCCGCCGATCAAGGCGCTGGCATGGGCGGTCTTTGTCGGCGGCATCCTGCAGTTGGCGTTCCTGCTGCCGTTCCTCGCGCGGATCGGCATGCTTCCGAAGTTCAGGATCGAACTTGGAGATCCCGGTGTGTGGAGGCTCCTGAAACTTATGGGTCCGGCGATCTTCGGAGTGTCGGTCGGGCAGGTCAGCCTGCTGATCAGCACCATCTTCGCCTCGTTCCTCGTCACTGGCAGTGTCACGTGGCTGTATTACGCCGACAGGCTGATGGAACTGCCGACGGGACTGCTTGGCGTTGCGCTGGGCACTATCCTGCTGCCCAGCCTCAGCAAAAGCTTTGCAGAAAAAACCGGTGAAGAGTATTCGCGCCTGCTTGACTGGGGTCTGCGGCTCACTTTCCTCCTGGCGCTGCCGTGCGCGGCTGCACTGGCCTTGCTGGGAATTCCGCTGATATCGACCCTGTTCCGCCATGGCGCATTCGAAGTTGCCGACGTATTGATGACCCGCAGGGCGCTGGTTGCCTACAGCATCGGGCTGCTGGGATTGATCCTGGTGAAGGTGCTGGCCCCCGGCTTTTATGCGCGCCAGAACATCAGGACGCCGGTGAAAATCGGGATCATTACGCTGGTGGCCACCCAGTTGATGAACCTGGCATTCCTGCAGGGAGGACTGAACCACGCCGGGCTGGCGCTCGCCATTTCTCTCGGCGCCTGCCTCAATGCCGGGTTGCTCTACTACAAGCTGCGCCAGCAGCGGATATTTATCCCGCAACCGGGCTGGCTTGCGTTCCTGGGGAAACTCGCGCTGGCCCTTGCCATGATGGCGCTGGCCTTGTGGTTCGCGATGGGGGCTGAGGCCGACTGGCTGCAAGGCGGGGCGGTGGCGCGCATCGCAAAATTGACCTTGCTGGTGGTTCTCGGCGCCGCAGTCTATCTCGGCAGTTTATGGTTGCTCGGGTTCCGCCTTCGCGATTTCTCCAAGCGCGCTATCTGAAATCTTCTAACCCTTCACCGCAAAGGCGCAAAGACGCAAAGAAAGGCACGCAAAGGAAAGCAATACACGCGACGGATTTGAGAATGCCATCGTCAGCGATACGGGGAACACAGGGTCGTCGTTCTTGTACATCCGGAATTATTTTGCTTTCCTTTGCGCACCCTTCGCGTCTTTGCGCCTTTGCGGTGAAGGTCTAGATTGCCCTCATCAACCCTTGGTGTGCATCGCGGCGTCCACCGTCTCGCGGTTCAGGTGGGGGGCGAACATCTCGATGAAGTCGTACGTGTAGCCGCGCAGGTAGCTGTTCTTGCGGATGCCTATTCGCGTGGTGCTCGGTTCGAACAGGTGGCTTGCATCGATCGCCCTCAGGTGCGAGTCGCGTTTCGGGTCGTAGGCCATCATCGCGACGATGCCGATGCCCATTCCCAGTTCCACGTAAGTCTTGATGACGTCGGCGTCGATCGCGGTGAGGACGACGTTCGGCTTGAGCCCCCTGTCGGTGAACGCCTGGTTGATCCGGGATCGTCCGGTGAAGGCGAAGTCGTAAGTGATGATCGGGAATGCGGCCATGGCCTCGAGGGTGAGTTTCTTCAACTTGAGGAGCGGATGGCCCGGTTGCACCAGCACGCAGCGATTCCATTCGTAGACCGGCAGCATGACCAGGTCCTCGTAATGCTCGATCGCCTCGGTGGCGATGGCGATGTCCGCCTCCCCGGAGGTCACCAGCTCGGAAATCTGGGTCGGGCTTCCCTGGCGCAATGACAGGCGCACGTCCGGATAGCGCTTGGTGAAGCGGTGGATGACCTGCGGGAGCGCATAACGCGCCTGCGTATGCGTCGTGGCGATGGTCAGCCTGCCGTTGTCTTTTTCGGTGAATTCCTCGCTGACCTGCTTGAGGTTTTCGACGTCCTTGAGCACCCTCAGGGCAATCTCCAGAATGGCCTTGCCGGGCTCGGTAACCGCGACCACGCGCTTGCCATGGCGGACGAAAATATCCACGCCCAGTTCTTCCTCCAGGCTGCGCACCTGCTTGCTGATTCCCGGCTGGGAAGTGAACAGCGCCTCGGCCGCATTGGAGAGATTGAGGTTGTGGCGGGCGACTTCGCAGATGTAGCGTAATTGCTGCAGTTTCATATCAGGCTCCCCCTTAAAAGCAACGCCTTCTAATGCAATATATGAATTTAATACTAACAGAATATTCTTTAGGAATATAACGGGCGCTGTAGCATGCCGTCATCGTCGACAACACGAGTTGAGACGGGGCGCGACAGCGGCCCGCAGGGCGGAAAAACATGGAACTGGGTTATGCCCTGGCTGGCTTGCTGGTGGGGTTCATCGTAGGTCTGACTGGCGTCGGCGGCGGTTCACTGATGACGCCGCTCCTGATCATGTTTTTCGGCATTTCTCCGGCGACCGCAGTGGGAACCGACCTGCTCTATGCCTCCCTCACCAAAGCCGCCGGCGTGTGGGTCCATGCCCGGCGCGGCAATGTCGAATGGAAACTGGTCGGATGGATGGCGGCCGGAAGCATTCCCGCGGCAGTGATCGCACTGGTCGCCCTGCACTTCATCGGTGTCGACAGCCATCCGGTAGGGGGTCTGATAACCGGCTCCCTCGGCGTGGCGCTGATCCTTACGGCGCTGGCCATCCTTTTCAAGGAACCCCTGCAGAAACTGGGTCAGCGCAGCGGCGCGGAAGACTGGCGCAACCGCCACGCCGCCGGCGCTACGGTTGCAACGGGGTTCGTCATCGGCGCGCTGGTCGCCCTGAGTTCCGTGGGAGCGGGTGCGGTCGGGGTGGCTGCCCTGTTCTGGCTATACCCGCGCCTGCCCGCTTCACGCATCGTCGGCAGTGACATTGCCCACGCGGTGCCGTTGACAGCGGTGGCCGGACTCGGCCATTCCTTTATCGGCACGGTGGATTGGCAGATTTTGTTGAACTTGCTCATCGGTTCGCTGCCCGGAATCTATCTCGGCAGCCACCTGAGCGGCAGAATTGCCGAGCGCTGGTTGCGCCCGGTGCTGGCGTCGATGCTGGTCATCGTCGGCGGCAAGCTGGTGTGGTAAGTCATTAACAGATTGCAAAGGCGGACTGATGTACGTTTATGACCAGATCGATCGCAAGATCGTCGATGAGCGGGTGGCCCAGTACCGGGACCAGGTACGCCGTTTTCTTGCCGGCGAACTGAGCGAAGACGAGTTTCGTCCCCTGCGCCTGCAGAACGGGCTTTACATTCAGAGGTACGCGCCCATGCTGCGGGTCGCGATTCCCTACGGACTGCTTTCGGCAAAACAATTGCGCATGCTCGCCAGCATCGCGCGCCGCTATGACCGCGGCTATGGCCATTTCTCCACACGGCAGAACATCCAGTACAACTGGCCGCGCCTCGAGGATTCCCCGGATATCCTCGCCGACCTGGCTGCGGTGGAAATGCACGCGATCCAGACCAGCGGTAATTGCGTGCGAAACATCACTTCGGACGAATTTGCCGGCGTCGCCCCGGACGAGATCGTCGACCCGCGCCCGTTGAGCGAGGTCCTGCGCCAGTGGTCGACCTTCCATCCGGAGTTCGCCTTCCTGCCACGCAAATTCAAGATCGCGATCAGCGGTTCCGAAGAGGACCGTGCCGCCACCGCATTCCACGACATCGGCCTGTACTTGCGCCGCAGCCCGGAAGGCGAATTGGTCATCCGCGTACTCGTCGGCGGCGGCATGGGGCGCACGCCGATCGTCGGCGTAGTGATCCGCGATTTCCTGCCGTGGCAGCACATGATGACCTACGTCGAGGCCATCCTGCGGGTCTACAACCGCTACGGGCGTCGCGACAACATGTACAAGGCCCGCATCAAGATCCTGGTCAAGGCGCTCGGCGGCGAAGAATTCGCGCGCCAGGTCGAAGAGGAGTGGAAGTTCGTCAAGGACGGTCCCGGCATACTGACCCGGGAAGAACTCGACCGCGTCGCCTCGTTCTTCACTGCGCCCGACTATCGGCCCTCGCAGGAGGACGAAGCCGAACTGGAATGCCAGATCGCGGGCAACCGCGGCTTCGGGCGCTGGACACAGCGCGCGCTGAAGTCGCACCGTGTACCGGGCTATCGCTCCGTGGTGTTGTCCCTGAAGAAGACGGGCGTCGCTCCCGGTGATGCCACCGCCGATCAGATGGACCTTGTCGCCGACTGGTCGGAACGCTTCGGCTTCGGCGAGATCCGCGTTTCCCACGAACAGAACCTGATCCTGCCGGACGTGCGTGCCGGGCAATTGTTCACCTTGTGGGAAGAAGCGCGCAAGGCCGGGCTGGGAACGCCCAACCTTGGCCTGCTGACCGACATCATCGCCTGTCCGGGCGGCGACTTCTGCTCGCTGGCCAACGCGAAGTCCATCCCGATCGCGGAGGCGATCCAACTCCGATTCGATGATCTGGATTTCCTCCATGACATCGGTGAACTGAACCTCAACATTTCAGGCTGCATGAATTCCTGCGGACACCATCATGCCGGCCACATCGGCATCCTCGGCGTCGACAAGGATGGCGAGGAGTGGTATCAGGTCTCGGTCGGCGGCGCGGACGGCTCATCAGCAGGGCGCGGCCGCAGCGCCATCGGCAAGGTGATCGGCCCGTCGTTCAAGGCCGTCGACATGCCGGACGTGATTTCGCGCCTGATCGACATCTATCTCGACAAACGGCAGGACGACGAGCGCTTCATCGATACCGTCGAGCGCCTGGGAATCGCGCCGTTCAAGACGGGCGTCTACGGTTCGCCCCTGCGCGCCGGCACTGCGGAAGAGGTTGCCAGCAATGGCTGAGATCATTCGCAATGATGCCGTGGTCGCGGACGGCTGGCAGGTCCTGCGCCCCTCCGCCGCGGAGCCGCTGGCGCTGGATTCCCTTCCGGGTGGGCAGGTCGTGGTCCCGTTCGCTTTCTGGATGCAGCATGCGGATGCGTTCGCCCGTCGGGGCGACGCGGGCGTATGGCTCGCGGGCAACGAGGATCCGGCGCCGCTTGCGCCCTGGCTCCCTGTGCTGAAACTGGTGGCTGTGGACTTTCCAAAATTCACGGACGGGCGCGGTTATTCGATTGCCTACCTGCTGCGCTCACGCCTGGGTTACCGCGGCGAATTGCGCGCCATCGGCGACGTGCTCGCTGACCAGTTGTTTTACATGCGCCGGGTCGGATTCGACTCGTTCGCGGTGCGCGCCGACAAGGACATCCACCACGCGCTGGCAGCGCTGAAGCCTTTTTCGGACGTCTATCAGGGTTCCTGGGACAACCCCGTGCCAGCGTTCCGCCGCCACCATCGCAGTGGCCCCGGTCCGCACGGCGGCGCCTGAACGGAGTGACCATGCAAGCACAGTCCGAAACGATTGCACCGAACGCCGTGAGTCCGGCGGGCGAACTCACTGCCAGGCTGGCAGATATCGCGCGCGAGTTTCCGCGCGCCGCATTTGCCAGCAGCCTCGGTGCGGAGGACATGGTGCTTACCGATGCCATCTTGACGGCCCGCCTGCCCATTGCGATTTTCACCCTCGACACCGGACGCCTGCCGCGCGAAACGCTGGAGCTGATCGAGCGAACGCAGAAACAGTATGGCCGCGAGATCGAAGTGCATCGTCCGGACGCAGATGAAGTCGCGCGTTATGTTTCCGGGCATGGCCTCAACGCATTCTACGAAAGCGTCGAACTGCGCAAGGGCTGCTGCCACATCCGCAAGGTAGTGCCGCTGACAAAGGCGTTGGCCGGCCGGGATGCGTGGCTCACGGGGTTGCGGCGCGAACAATCCGTAACGCGTGCCGAACTGCCGGCGCGCGAATTCGACGCTGCGCATGGATTGGTGAAGTTCAATCCCCTGGCCGATTGGAGCGAAGCCGAAGTCTGGCGCTACATCCGCGAGCGCGATGTACCTTACAACGCCCTGCACGATCGCGGCTACCCGTCGATCGGTTGCGATCCCTGTACCCGCGCGATTCGCCCCGGAGAGGACGTCCGCGCCGGACGCTGGTGGTGGGAGAGCCGGGACAACAAGGAATGCGGGATCCACGCATCCCCGATTGGCAAACAGAGCGAAGGACAGACATCGTGAGTGCCGTACTGCAGAAGGTCGAATCCACACCCGTCGAGCATCGTATCGACCACCTCGACTGGCTCGAGTCCGAAGCCATTCACATCCTGCGGGAAGTCGCGGCGGAATGCCGCAATCCGGCGCTGCTGTTTTCCGGCGGCAAGGACTCGATCGTGATGCTGCGCCTGGCGGAGAAGGCGTTCCGTCCCGGTAAGTTTCCGTTTCCGCTGCTGCATATCGACACCGGTCATAATTTTCCGGAAGTGATGGCGTTTCGCGATGCGCGTGCGGCGGAACTCGGCGAGCGCCTGATCGTCGGCAGCGTCGAGGAATCGATCCGTACCGGAAGGGTGCGCCTGCGCACGCCGGATGAAAGTCGCAATGTGCACCAGTCGGTGACGCTGCTCGATACGATCGCCGAATACAAGTTCGATGCTTGCATCGGCGGCGCCCGGAGGGACGAGGAAAAAGCGCGCGCCAAGGAACGGATCTTTGCCTTCCGCAACGAGTTCGGCCAATGGGACCCGAAGAACCAGCGCCCGGAACTGTGGAGTTTGTACAACACCCGCGTGCATCCCGGCGAGAACATGCGCGTGTTCCCGATCAGCAACTGGACGGAGCTAGACGTCTGGCAGTACATCGCCCGCGAAGAGCTCGAAGTGCCTTCGATCTATTACGCGCACCGTCGCGAAGTGGTGCGCCGTCCCGGCGGCCTGCTGCCGGTTTCCGGACTGGTCCAGCCCAAGGTGGGCGAGAAAGTCGAGACCATCTCGGTGCGCTTTCGCACCGTCGGCGACATGACCTGCACCTGCCCGGTCGAATCGACCGCGGCGGATCCCGGGGCCATCGTTACCGAAACGGCCGTGACACGCATCACCGAGCGCGGCGCCACGCGTATGGACGACCAGACCTCGGAAGCCTCCATGGAATTGCGCAAGAAAGAAGGGTACTTCTGATGTCCGCCGTACTGAAATCCGCAAGGGAAACCCTGGCCCCCATCGACACCGGCATGCTGCGCTTCACCAGCGCGGGCAGCGTGGACGACGGCAAGAGCACGCTCATCGGCCGCTTGTTGTACGACACCAAGGCCATCTTCGAAGACCAGCTTTCCTCTATCGAGAAGTCGACGCGGCGCCGCGGCCAGGCCGCCGGCATTGACCTGAGCCTGCTGACCGACGGCCTGCTGGCGGAGCGCGAGCAGGGGATTACCATCGACGTGGCCTATCGCTATTTCGCCACGCCCTCGCGCAAGTTCATCATTGCCGACACTCCGGGCCACGAGCAGTACACGCGCAATATGGTGACTGGCGCATCGACCGCCGATCTGGCGATTGTGCTGGTGGACGCCCGCAAAGGACTGCTGACGCAATCGCGCCGGCACGCTTATATCGCCAGCCTGCTGCGGATCCCGCACCTGGTCCTGGCCATCAACAAGATGGACCTGGTGGACTACTCGGAAAACGTATTCAACAACCTCCGCGAGGAGTTTTCCGCTTTCGCCCGCGACCTGGATTTCCACAGGATCGATGCGCTGCCGCTTTCCGCTCTGATTGGCGACATGGTGGTGGAGCGCGGCGACAACCTGGGATGGTACCGGGGGCCGACCCTGCTGGAACTACTCGAGTTCGCCGAAGTGGCACGGTCCGCGATCCATGGAGACTTCTACCTTCCCGTGCAACTG
>CAYODB010000041.1:0-21676 GCA_964402495.1 uncultured Bordetella sp. | reverse complement strand
CGCGGTCACACGCACCGTCGTGACTTCTGCGCTTGCCGTTCTGGCGCTGGATTTCGTGCTGACGGCGTTTATGTTTACGGGGGTTTGAGCCATGAAACGGACTACATTGGACCTTTGGGTCGGGATCTTTGTGACGGCGGGCGTTGTCGCATTGTTCATTCTTGCGCTCAAAGTCGGGAACGCCAGCAACGTCAGCGTGTCCGACGGTTATAAGGTGATCGCCGAGTTCGATAACATCGGCGGCCTCAAGGTGCGGGCGCCCGTCAAGAGCGCGGGCGTGGTGGTTGGCAGGGTCGAGGGGATTGCGCTGGATACGAGATCCTTCCGCGCCAATGTGGCGATGCGCATCGACAAGCACTATCCGTTTCCTAAGGACTCTTCGGCGTCCATCCTGACGGCAGGCCTGCTGGGCGAGCAGTACGTAGGCATGGACGGCGGTGGCGACGAGCAGAACCTTCAGGACGGCGACCGCATCAAACTCACCCAGTCGGCGATCGTGCTGGAAAAAGTGATCGGGCAGTTCCTGTACGGCAAGGCGGCGGAGAACAACTCCGGCGGCACGGAAAAAAAGTAATCAACACGGGACGTGGTAGCGGAGACTATGAGAACAAAATCGAGATACGTGCAAACGCTGTTCTGCCTTCTTGTGGCCGCGGTGGCCGTCATGGCCGTCGAAGTGCGCGCACAGACCGTCGCGCCGGACGCGCTGGTGAAAAAGACCAGCGAGGAGGTCCTCAACATCATCCGCTCGGACAAGGAAATCCGTGCCGGCAACACCACGCGGATCACCCAGTTGATCGAGGAAAAGGTGGCGCCGCATTTCGACTTCAACCGTATGACCCGGCTGGCGGTCGGCCGCCCCTGGCGCGATGCCAAGCCTGAGCAGCGCCAGGCCTTGACCGGTGAATTCCGCACGCTGCTGGTCCGTTCCTACTCCGCGGCGTTCACCGCCTACACCGGCATTGCGATGGAGTACCGGCCGCATCGGATGAGCGCGGGTGATGCGGAGACGGTAGTCCAGACGCTGATCAAGCTTCCGGGCGGAGCCCAGCCCGTTACGGTGGACTACGACATGGAAAGCACGCCGGATGGCTGGAAGGTCTACGACGTGCGCGTGGCCGGGGCCAGCCTGATCATCAATTATCGCAACCTTTTTGCGCAGGAAATCCAGAATGGCGGCCTCGACGGGCTCCTGAAAAGCCTGGTCGAGAAGAACAAGGCCAAACCTGCACCGGTCAAGCAGTGACATGATCAAGCGGGAAGGGGATCGCTATCTGGTCGAGGGGGCGGTTACGCTCGACACCGTGGCCGGGTTGCTTGCCGACGGGATTCGCAGCTTCGAAGGCAAGCGGCCGCTCGTGGATTTCTCCGCCGTCAAGGCGGCGGATTCCTCGGCGCTCAGCCTCATGCTGGAGTGGGCTCGGCAGCTCAAACGCCAGGGGCGGGACATCGCATTTGCCAACCTCGGCAACAACCTGACCAGCCTTACCCATCTTTACGGGATTGCCGACCTGATACCGATTGCGGCAGAGTAGCCGCCTTTAGCCGCCGGTCACCCGGGTTCGTCGTGGTCCCAGCCATCCAAATCAAGGGAGTGTCGAAGAGCTATGGCGCCTTACGCGCGCTCTGCGACATCGACCTGGAAATCCCATGCGGTGAGTTTTTCGCGCTGCTCGGCCCGAACGGGGCGGGCAAGACCACGCTTATCAGCATCCTGGCCGGCCTGGCGCGCGCCGACTCGGGCCATCTGAAGGTCCTCGGCCATGATGTCGTGACCGATTACCGCCAAGCCCGCCGCAAGCTCGGCGTAGTGCCCCAGGAGCTGGTATTCGATCCCTTCTTTTCAGTGCGCGAGACCCTGCGCATCCAGTCCGGGTACTTCGGGCTGCGCAACAATGACGCATGGATCGACGAGGTCATGGAGCGCCTGGACCTCACCGGCCGCGCCCATTTCAACATGCGCGCCCTGTCGGGCGGGATGAAACGCCGGGTGCTGGTGGCCCAGGCGCTGGTGCACAAGCCGCCGGTCATCATCCTCGACGAACCCACGGCGGGCGTGGACGTCGAACTGCGCCAGGCCTTGTGGCAGTTCGTCCGCCAGTTGAACCAGGATGGCCACACTATCGTGCTCACCACCCATTACCTCGATGAGGCCGAATCGCTGTGCAGCCGTGTCGGCATGCTCAAGCAGGGCAAGCTGGTGGCGCTCGATTCGACGGCGAACCTGTTAAAGGGCCATTCCGGCACCCACTTGCGGCTGCGTCTGGCCAACGGCACATTGCCCGAGAGCCTGAAGCCCATGCTCGCGGCAGCGCAAACCAGCGGTGAATACGAACTGGTATTGCGTGAATACCGGGAAGTCGAAAACGTGCTGGCCGAATTGCGCGACAAGGGGCTCGAGATCGCCCACATGGAGCTGGAACAGGCTGATCTCGAGGAAGTATTCGTCAAGATCATGCGCAGGGAATAGGGCATGGCCGGATTCTTCACGCTGTTCTACAAGGAATTGCTGCGGTTCTGGAAAGTGAGCTTCCAGACCATCCTGGCCCCTGTCCTGACGGCACTGCTCTACCTCATGATCTTCTCGCACGTGCTCGAGGACCATGTCCAGGTCTACCCGGGCGTGCGTTATACCGCTTTCCTGGTGCCGGGCCTGGTCATGATGTCCCTCTTGCAGAATGCGTTCGCCAACAGCTCGTCCAGCCTGATCCAGTCCAAGGTGACGGGCAACATCGTGTTCGTCCTGCTGCCGCCGCTGTCGCACCTGGAGTTCTTCGGCGCCTACGTGCTGGCCGCCGCGGTGCGCGGCCTCCTGGTCGGGCTGGGGGTGTTGCTGGTCACCCTGTTTTTCGTTCCCGTGACGATCCACAGCCTTTTCTGGATCCTGGCGTTCGCCCTGTTCGGGGCGGCGATCCTGGGTACCCTCGGCATCATTGCCGGCATCTGGGCGGACAAGTTCGACCAGCTCGCGGCTTTCCAGAACTTCGTCATCGTTCCGCTGACCTTCCTTTCGGGGGTGTTTTATTCCATCCACTCCCTGCCTGATTTCTGGCAGCAGGTTTCACACTTCAATCCTTTTTTCTACATGATCGACGGCTTCCGCTACGGCTTCTTCGGCGTGTCCGACGTATCGCCGTGGCTCAGCCTCGCGATTGTGGCGGGCTCCCTTTTGGCCTTATCATTCGCCACCTTGGCGCTGCTCAAGCGCGGCTACAAGCTGCGTCACTGAGACGCCATATCAGCCGATCGGAACAGGCATAGTGGTTACCCCGGAACAGATCAAGTCCTATATTCAGGAAAAGCTCGCCTGCGACCACCTCGAAGTGGCCGGAGACGGCGCTCATTTCGAGGCCGTCATCGTCAGCCCCGAATTCCGCGGCAAGACGCGCGTCCAGCAGCATCAGGTGGTCTACCGGGTGCTGGGAGACCGCATGCGCGAAGAGATCCATGCGCTGTCGATGAAGACCTATACGCCCGAGGACTGGGCCTCGCGCTGATTTCCGGAAAGCGTTCGTGGACAAACTAGTCATCCAGGGCGGCGTGCCGCTGACCGGGGAAGTGCGCATTTCCGGCGCCAAGAACGCCGCATTGCCCATCCTTTGCGCGGCGCTGCTGACGCCGGAAACCCTGCGGCTGCAGAACGTTCCCCACCTGCGCGACGTGACGACCACCCTCAACCTGCTTGCGCAAATGGGAGTGGAGGTCTCGCTCGACGAAAAACTCGGGGTGGGATTGACCGCGGCGAAGCTGCATAACCTGTCCGCCCCCTACGAACTGGTCAAGACCATGCGCGCGTCCATCCTGGTGCTGGGCCCGATGGTGGCCCGCTTCGGCGAGGCGCGCGTGTCCCTGCCCGGCGGCTGCGCCATCGGGCAGCGCCCGGTCGACCTGCACATCAAAGGCCTGCAGGCGATGGGCGCGGAGATCGAAATCGAGCAGGGCTACATCCACGCCCGGGCGAACCGGCTCAAGGCGGCCCGCATCGTCATGGACCTGGTTACCGTGACTGGCACGGAGAACCTGATGATGGCGGCGACGCTGGCGGATGGGACGACGGTCATCGAAAATGCCGCCCGCGAACCGGAGGTCACGGATCTGGCCGAATGCCTGAACGCGATGGGCGCGCGCATCCGGGGCGCGGGGACCGACGTGATCACCATTGAAGGAGTGGAAAAACTCAATGGCGCCACGCACCGGGTGATGCCGGACCGGATCGAGACCGGAACATTCCTGGTCGCCGCCGCGGCGACCGGCGGCGATGTCAAGCTGAAGGGAACGCGCGCCAACATCCTCGAAGCGGTGATCGGCAAGCTGCGCGAATCCGGCGTGCACATCGAGCATGAGCAGGACTGGATCCATCTCTCTACCAACGGCAGATTGAAATCGGTGAACCTGCGCACGGCGCCCTATCCGGCATTTCCAACCGACATGCAGGCGCAGTTCATGGCGCTCAATGCCGTGGCGGAAGGCACCGCCATGGTGACGGAAACGATTTTCGAGAACCGCTTCATGCATGTGCAGGAGCTACGCCGCCTGGGCGCCAACATAGAAGTCGAAGGCAATACCGCGGTCGTCCAGGGCGTACCCGCCCTGCAGGGCGCCAGCGTGATGGCCACCGACCTGCGGGCCTCGGCAAGCCTGGTACTGGCGGGGCTGGTGGCGAAGGGCGATACGCTGGTGGACCGGGTCTATCACCTGGATCGCGGCTACGAGTGCATCGAAGAGAAGCTGTCGCAACTGGGCGCGCGGATCAAGCGCGCGCACTGACCGGAAAAAGGCAATGAGCATCAGGATCGCCCTGTCGAAGGGGCGCATATTCGAGGAGACGACACCGCTGCTGAAGGCGGCGGGCCTCATCGCGTCCGCAGACCCTGAAACCTCGCGCAAACTGATCATCGGTACCAACAATCCGGACGTCAGCATCATCATCGTCCGCGCCTCGGACGTGCCGACCTATGTCCAGCATGGCGCAGCCGATCTCGGCATCGCCGGCAAGGACGTGCTGCTGGAGCACGGCGGCTCGGGCCTGTACCAGCCCCTCGATCTGCAGATCGCGAAGTGCCGAATGATGGTGGCGGTGCAAGACGGCTTCGACTACGAAGGGGCGGTGCGCCGCGGCGCGCGCCTGCGGGTGGCCACCAAATACCTGCAGACCGCGCGCGAACACTTCGCGGGCAAGGGCGTGCACGTCGACCTTATCAAGCTGTACGGCTCGATGGAACTGGCGCCGCTGGTCGGGCTGGCGGACGCCATCGTCGACCTGGTCTCCAGCGGCAACACGCTGCGCGCCAACAACCTGAAAGCGGTCGAGGAAATCATGCCGATCAGCGCCCGGCTGATCGTCAACCAGGCTGCGCTTAAACTGAAGCGTTCGAAGCTGCAGCCAATCCTCGATGCTTTCTCCGCTGCGGTAGCGAATTCCTGAACATGGCAATGATTGCGCGACTGGTGACCCGCGATGCCGACTTCGAGCCGAAGCTCGCGGCGCTGCTGGCCTTCGAGGGTTCTCAGGATCCGGGCATCGACGACGTGGTCGCCGCTATCCTGGCGGACGTGAAGCAACGGGGGGACGAGGCGGTCCTGGCCTATACCCGCAAGTTCGACCGGGTGAATGCGAACGCGATGGCGGAGCTGGAGATCGGCAAGGCCGATCTGGAAAGCGCGCTCATAGGCCTGCCCGGCGCGCAACGCGACGCGCTGACCCAGGCGGCGGCGCGGATTCGCGCCTATCACGAGCGCCAGCCGCTGGCTTCGTGGCAGTACACCGAGGCCGACGGTACGACGCTGGGGCAGAAAGTCACACCTCTTGACCGCGTTGGCGTCTATGTACCGGGCGGCAAGGCGGCTTATCCGTCGACGGTGCTCATGAATACCCTGCCGGCGAAGGTGGCCGGCGTGGGTGAGATCATCATGGTGGTACCGACGCCGGGCGGCGATCGAAATGCGCTGGTACTCGCGGCCGCGCACATTGCGGGCGTCGACCGCGTGTTCACCATTGGCGGCGCCCAGGCCGTCGGCGCGCTGGCTTACGGCACGCGCAGCATTGCGCAGGTGGACAAAATCGTCGGGCCGGGCAATGCCTATGTGGCGGCGGCCAAGCGCCGGGTGTTCGGCGTGGTGGGCATCGACATGGTCGCCGGCCCGTCCGAGATCCTGGTGATCTGCGACGGCAGGACCGATCCCGACTGGGTGGCGATGGACCTGTTCTCCCAGGCCGAACATGACGAAATGGCGCAGGCGATCCTGCTCTGTCCCGACCACGCATTCATCGAAAAAGTGGCGGCCAGCATCGAGCGGCAGCTCAAGGAAATGCCCCGCTCTGCGGTCATCGCCGCGTCACTGTCGAGGCGCGGTGCGCTGATTGAAACGCAGGATCTGGACGAGGCCTGCGCGATCGCCAATCGGATCGCGCCGGAACACCTGGAGCTTTCGGTCGAAGAGCCGCAGCGCTGGCTGGAGAAGATCCGCCATGCCGGCGCGGTATTCCTGGGTCGCTATACCTCGGAGGCGATCGGCGATTATTGCGCCGGTCCGAACCACGTGCTGCCGACCGCGCGTACCGCGCGTTTTTCCTCGCCGCTGGGGGTCTATGACTTCCAGAAGCGCACCAGCCTGATCCAGGTCTCGGCGGAAGGGGCGCGCAAGCTGGGCGCCATTGCCGCGGAACTCGCGATCGGCGAAGGCTTGCCGGCGCACGCGAAGGCCGCGCAGTACCGGTTCCACCGATGAGCCGCTACTGGAGTTCCGTGGTTCACGGACTCACGCCCTATGTGCCCGGGGAGCAGCCCAAGCTGGCCAACCTGGTGAAGCTCAATACCAACGAGAATCCGTATGGACCGGGTCCGCGCGTACTGGAGGCGCTGCGTGCCGAAGTGGCGGATACGCTGCGGCTTTATCCCGATCCCGCGAGCGACCGCCTTCGTCAGGCCATCGCCTCGCGCCATGGCGTTTCGGCGGCGCAGGTTTTTGTGGGCAATGGTTCCGACGAGGTGCTGGCACATGCTTTTCAGGCGCTGCTCAAGCATGAAGCACCAGTGTTGTTTCCGGACATTACCTACAGCTTCTATCCGGTGTATTGCCGCTTGTACGGCATCGAGTACCGCGAAATTCCCTTGTCGGCATCGTTCGAGATCCGGGTCGACGACTACCTGCAATCCAACGGCGGGATCATTTTTCCGAATCCGAACGCGCCCACCGGGCGTTCCCTGGAAGCGACGGAGATCGAACGGCTGCTGAGGGCGAATCCGGGCTCGGTCGTGGTCGTCGACGAGGCCTATGTGAATTTTGGCGCCGCGTCGGTGGTGCCGCTTGTTTCGCGTTTCCCCAACCTGCTGGTCACCCATACGCTTTCCAAGTCGCGTTCGCTGGCCGGTTTGCGGGTCGGCTATGCCATCGGCGATGTCGTTCTCATCGAGGCGCTCAATCGCGTCAAGGACAGCTTTAATTCCTACCCGCTGGACAGGTTCGCCCAGGCGGGTGCGACCGCGGCACTGGAGGATGAAGCCTACTTCGAGGAAACCTGGCGCCGGGTCATGGAGAGCCGCAGGAAGCTGGTTGCCAGCCTCGAAAAGCTGGGCTTCGAGAGCGTTCCTTCGACGGCGAACTTCATTTTCGTGCGGCATCCCCAGCACGACGGGGCGGATCTCGCCGCCCGACTGCGGGAACGCGGCATCGTGGTGCGGAACTTCAGCCGGCCGGCCCGGATCGCGCCCTACCTGCGCATCACGGTCGGAACGGACGCGCAGTGCGAACTGCTGACCGGGGCGCTGCGCGAGGTCCTGGGCAGCGAGGCGGTTGTATCCCGTACGTCGGCCATGCCCTAATTGAGTTAGGATAAATCCCATTTCCCGTAGCGAATCCCATGCGCCAGGCACAAGTTAACCGCAATACCCTCGAGACGCAGATCGAAGTCCGGCTTAATCTGGACGGTACCGGCAAGTCCTCGCTGGCAACCGGCGTGGGTTTCTTCGACCACATGCTCGACCAAGTGGCCCGTCACGGGATGCTCGACCTGGAGATCAAAGCCAAGGGCGACCTGCACATCGACGCGCATCACACGGTCGAGGACGTAGGCATCA
Organism: uncultured Bordetella sp.; assembly: GCA_964402495.1. Taxonomy (GTDB): domain Bacteria; phylum Pseudomonadota; class Gammaproteobacteria; order Burkholderiales; family JACQAP01; genus JACQAP01. The sequence goes on along the minus strand of CAYODB010000041.1, from coordinate 13,598 downwards.
CGTTGGGGCAGGCGTTTGCCAAGGCGATCGGCGACAAAAAGGGCGTGCGCCGCTACGGGCACGCCTATGTCCCGCTCGATGAGGCCTTGTCGCGAGTGGTCATCGACCTGTCGGGTCGTCCGGGCCTGGAATATGCGGTCGACTATGCGCGCGGGCTGGTCGGTGATTTCGATATCGACCTGGTCTATGAATTCTTCCAGGGCTTCGTCAATCATGCCCAGGTGACCCTGCACATCGACAACCTCAAGGGCCGCAACGCGCACCATCAGGCCGAAACGATCTTCAAGGGGTTCGGGCGGGCACTGCGCATGGCGGTCGAGTTCGATTCGCGCGCAAGCGGCATGCTGCCCTCCACCAAGGGAAGCCTCTGACAGGCGCATCCGTCGCATGGCTGATATCGTCGTCATTGATTACGGAATGGGCAACCTGCGCTCGGTGGCAAAAGCGCTGGAAAGGGTCGCGCCGGGCAGTACGGTGGCTGTAAGCAGCGATCCCGAGGTGATCCGGACCGCCAGCCGGGTGGTGTTTCCCGGGCAGGGCGCCATGCCGGATTGCATGCGGGAAATGGACGCCCGCAGCCTGCGCCAGCCGATCCTGGAGGCAACCCGGAGCAAGCCTTTCCTCGGCCTGTGCATTGGCCTGCAGATGTTGTTCGACAGCAGCGAGGAAGGCAACGTCAAGGGCCTGGGCGTCCTGCCCGGGAAGGTGGTGCGCTTCCCGGCCGACAGAATGACCGGCGCCGGCGGCGAGAAGCTCAAGGTGCCGCACATGGGCTGGAACCAAGTGTATCAGAGCCGGTCCCACCCGATGTGGGCAGGAATTGCTGATGCCAGCCGTTTCTATTTCGTGCATAGTTATCACGTTGACACGCCGGAGCCGGCGCTGGTGGCGGGAATAAGCCGCTACGCTTACGGCTTTACCTGCGCGGTCGCGAGGAATAACATTTTTGCCGTGCAGTTTCACCCCGAAAAAAGCCAGTCCGCCGGCCTTCGCCTGTTGGCCAATTTCGTCTCCTGGGACGGAACATTCCGTGGGTCATTGGACCGATCCGCGGTGCCTGCTGCGAGCGCCTGATAAAGAACTCACGCCGATACGTACCGATACTGTCTCGTCCTAACCGCGCTCCCTGCCTCCTCGCGCCCTGCGAATCCATGTCCCAATCATGCTGATCATCCCGGCAATTGACCTCAAGGATGGACATTGTGTCCGTTTGAAACAAGGCTTGATGGCGGATGCGACGGTCTTCTCCGAAGACCCCGCCGCCATGGCCAGGCTCTGGCGGGAAAAAGGCGCGAGACGGCTCCATCTGGTGGACCTGAACGGCGCATTCGCCGGCAAGCCGAAGAACGAGGAGGCGATCAAGTCCGTGGTGAAGGCGCTTGGCGACGACGTCCCGGTGCAACTGGGTGGCGGGATTCGCGACATGGATACGATCGAACGCTATCTGGATGACGGCATCACGTACATCATCATCGGTACCGCGGCGGTGAAGACACCGGGATTCCTGCACGACGCCTGCTATGCCTTCCCGGGCCACATCATGGTGGCCCTTGACGCGCGTGAAGGCAAAGTGGCGGTCGATGGCTGGTCGAAAATGACCGGCCACGACGTCATCGATCTAGCAAAGAAATTCCAGGATTACGGCGTGGAAGCCATCATCCATACCGACATCGGCCGCGACGGCATGTTGAGCGGGGTGAACCTCAAGGCCACCGTGGATCTCGCCCGCGAATTGACAGTCCCTGTAATCGCCAGCGGCGGCATTACCGACCTGAAGGACGTCAAATCCCTGTGCGAGGCAGAAGGCGAGGGCATCATCGGCGCCATAACCGGCCGCGCAATCTACGAAGGCACGTTGGATTTCGTGGAAGCGCAGAAGCTGGCCGACAGGATGGCCAAGCCCAGGGAATCCGGGGCCTGACCGGCCGGAAGGCCGGCCGGCTTTCCCACCCGCAATCCGAAGTCATCAGTGCGCCGATGGCAGGCGCGAATCGACAAGAAATCCGCACCTGCACCGCCTCTCAATCCCCCCACCCTATAGAACCATGGGCCTCGCAAAGCGCATCATTCCCTGCCTCGACGTGACCGGCGGACGTGTAGTCAAAGGCGTGAACTTCGTCTCGCTCCGGGATGCCGGAGATCCGGTCGAGATCGCCCGCAAGTATGACGAGCAGGGTGCCGATGAGCTGACCTTCCTGGATATCACCGCGAGTTCGGACGAGCGCGGCCTGATGCTGGGCATCGTCGAACAAGTCGCCACGCAGGTGTTCATCCCGCTGACAGTCGGCGGCGGCGTGCGCGAGGTCGGCGACGTGCGCCGGCTCCTGAACGCCGGTGCCGACAAGGTCAGCATCAATACCGCCGCCGTGCAGAACCCCGCATTGGTCGAGGACGCGGCGGGATTCTTCGGTTCTCAATGCATTGTCGTCGCAGTGGATGCCAGGCGGGTGCCCGGATCGCAGCCATTGCGCTGGGAGGTCTTTACCCACGGGGGGCGACGGCCTGCCGGGCTCGATGCGCTCGAGTGGGGCAGGCGGATGCAGGCCGCGGGTGCTGGAGAGATTCTGCTGACCAGCATGGATCGGGACGGCACCAAAGCGGGCTTCGACGTGGAGCTGACGCGCGCTTTTTCCGAAGCGCTTGATATTCCCATCATCGCCAGCGGCGGGGTCGGTAACATGCAGCACCTGGTGGACGGGATTACGGTAGGCAAGGCCGATGCGGTGCTTGCGGCCAGCGTTTTCCACTACGGCGAACTGACGGTACTGCAGGCCAAGCAGTACATGGCGGAGCACAACATCGAGGTGCGCCTGTGAGCGATGCGTGGCTGCACGAAGTGGCGTGGGACGCCGACGGGCTGGTCCCCGCGATCGCACAGGAAGCCGCCACCGGCAAGCTGCTCATGCTGGCATGGATGAACCGCGATGCGCTTGCCGAGACGGTGCACAGCGGACGGGCGGTATACTGGTCGCGTTCTCGCAACAAGCTGTGGCGCAAAGGCGAGGAATCGGGCCATGTGCAGCATGTAAAGGAGGTCCGGCTCGACTGCGATGGCGATGTCGTCGTGCTGGAAGTGGAGCAAGTCGGCGGAATCGCCTGCCACACCGGGCACGGCCGCTGTTTCTTTCGCCGTCTCGATGGCGGAATCTGGGTGGAGTCCGAGCCGCTAGTCAGGGATCCGAACGAAATCTACAAGCCGGGGCGATAATGGATGCTGAGATTCTGCAACGGCTGGCCGACACGATAGAAGCCCGAAAGGGGGCCGACGCGGGGAATTCCTATGTCGCGGGCCTGTTCGCCAAAGGCCACGATGCGGTGCTGAAAAAGGTTGGCGAAGAGGCAGCTGAGGTCCTGCTGGCGGCGAAGGACGGTGATAGACTTCATATCGTTCGCGAGACTGCCGACCTCTGGTTTCATTGCCTGGTCATGTTGGCGTGGCATGGTCTGCGTCCCGAGGACGTGCTCGCCGAATTGCAGCGCCGCGAAGGGATTTCGGGAGTGGATGAAAAAGCGTCACGGGCCAGGTAAGCCGGGACTGCCTGGCGGACAGAATTAGCAAGGATTGATCAGTGGCCGCCGATAACTGCATTTTCTGCAAGATCGTCCGGGGCGAGATCCCCAGCCGCAAGGTGTACGAAGACGATCAGATCCTCGCCTTCCACGACATCGATCCGGTTGCGCCGGTGCACTTCATGCTAATTCCGAAAGAGCACCTGGAGTCGCTGGCCCACGTGGACGAACGGCATCAGCAGGTTCTGGGCAAAATGATGGTCCTGGCGCAGCGGCTGGCCAGGGAGCAGGGTTCGCCGGACGGATTTCGCGCCATCGTCAATACCGGGCGCGTAGGGCGCCAGGATGTATTTCATGTGCACATGCATGTGCTGGGCGGCCAGGATCCGCTGCCGGGAATGATTCAGCGATCCAATTGAAGTTTTTTTAGCGGGAGTAAAGCGATGGGTTCCTTCAGCATCTGGCATTGGTTGATCGTTCTTGTGGTGGTGCTGCTGATTTTCGGCACCAAGAAACTGCGGAATGTCGGTTCGGATCTGGGCGGTGCGGTCAAGGGGTTCAAGGAAGGTATGAAAAGCTCCGAAGACGAGAAGAACGCCGCCAAGCTTGAGAACTCCGGTTCCGGGCAGACCATCGACGCCGAAGTTAAGGACAGGACCAAGGGCTAGGCGCCAGCGTCTGGTTCCCGCGCCGCCATGTTTGACATCGGGGCTTCGGAGCTTTTCGTAATCGGCGTCGTTGCGCTCCTTGTGATCGGCCCGGAAAGGCTGCCGCGCGTGGCGAAAACCCTGGGCCACCTGTTCGGGCGAATGCAGCGGTATGTAACCGACGTTAAGGCCGACATCAGCCGCGAAATCGAACTCGATGAGCTGCGCAAGCTGCAGTCAACCATGCAGGACGCCGCGCGCTCCATTGAGCAGTCGGTCAGCACGCAGGTCAATTTCATCGAGTCCGAAGTCAAGCAGGCCGGTGCCGAACTGGAGAAGCAGGCGCAGGCAGCCGTGGCGCCGATGACCGGAATCCAGTTGATGCCTCCGGCAGCCCAGCCTACCGATGGCGCCATAGCCGAAAAGGCGGAATCTCCGGCAGCCCAGGAGTCTGCGGAAACGCAGATGGAACTGGGCCTGGATAATCCCGCACCGGAAAATAAGCAGGCCTGAGCCGTCCCGGCACCGAACTTCCACCCTTCAAAGGTTTGCGATGTCCGTAGAGCCTGATTCATTTATGTCGCACCTGATCGAGCTCAGGGACAGGCTGCTGCGTTGCGTGATCGCGCTGCTGTTGGTGTTCATCTGCTTATTTCCCTGGGCGAGCGAGCTTTACAATTTCCTGGCGCAACCCATGCTCGCATCGCTGCCAGCAGGCGGCCAGTTGATCGCGACGGAAGTCACCGCGCCCTTCTTCGTTCCGGTGAAAGTCACGATGATGGCGGCACTGGTGATCGCGCTGCCGTACCTTCTGTACCAGATCTGGGCTTTCGTCGCGCCGGGCCTGTATGTGCACGAAAAAAAACTGGTGGTGCCGCTGATCGTGACCAGCACCCTGCTGTTCCTGTGCGGCATAGCCTTCGCCTATTTCCTGGTGTTTCCGGTTGTATTCCACTTCATGGTCTCTGTCGCGCCCCAGGGCGTTGCGGTGATGACCGACATCGGCAAGTATCTCGATTTCGTGCTCACGCTTTTCCTCGCTTTCGGCGTGACGTTCGAAGTGCCGGTCGCGGTCGTGATCCTGGTAAAGATGGGGATGGTGACCGTAGCGAAGCTGAAGGAAATCCGGCCATACGTCGTCGTCGGGGCCTTCGTCATCGGCGCCATTTTCACGCCGCCGGACGTGGTGTCGCAGATTATGCTCGCAGTGCCGCTGTGGATCCTCTACGAAATCGGCATTCTCGTTGCGCAGTGGCTGGTGAAGCCCCCTGCTTCGGAACCCGAATCGAGGACGGCGGGCTAGTACCTATTCGAGCTCGCCGCGACGATTGGGCTTCGGCCGCTTGCCCACGCCGACCTTGATCTGAACCTCGTTGCGATTGCGCAGGATCTTGAGCGTTGCCTCCCGGCCCGGCTTAAGCGCGGCGATCAGATTCAGCATGTTGGTCGAGTCGACGACCTGGCTGGCTTCCACGAAAAGCAGAATGTCACCCGGTTTGATCCCCGCTTTGTCGGCCGGTCCGCCGCGCAGAACTCCTGCGATCAACGTGCCATTCGTATTCGGCAGCCGGAATGACTCGGCAAGTTCGGCAGAGATATCCTGGACTTCAACGCCGATCCAGCCGCGCGTCACCGAGCCCGTTCGCACGATCTGTTCCATAACCTGCTTGGCCAGATCCGCAGGAATCGCAAACCCGATCCCCAGCGAGCCACCGCTGCGCGAATAGATCGCGCTGTTGATGCCCACCAGATTGCCCGTGGAATCGACCAGCGCACCCCCGGAATTCCCCGGGTTGATCGCCGCGTCGGTCTGAATGAAGTTCTCGAAGGTGCTGATGCCCAGGTGGCTGCGGCCCAGCGCGCTGACGATTCCCATGGTCACCGTCTGTCCGACGCCGAATGGATTGCCGATCGCAAGCACCATGTCGCCTACGGACAGTTTCCCGGGATTGCCGAAGGTCACGGCGGGCAGATCGGTGAGATTGACCTTGAGCACGGCAAGGTCGGTCTCGGGATCGGTGCCCACGATCTTGGCGGGGGCCTTGCGGCCATCGGCGAGCGCCAGTTCGATTTCATCGGCGGCCTCGATCACGTGGTGGTTGGTCAGGATGTAACCTTCCGGGCCGATAATGACGCCGGAGCCGAGGCTGGAGCTGTGCTGGGTATCGCCATCGAGCTGATCGCCGAAGAAACGCCGGAACAGGGGATCATCCATGAAGGGGTGGCGTGGAACCTTCACCTCCTTGCTGGTGAAGATATTCACTACCGAAGGCATCGCTTTTTTCGCGGCGGCACTCAGCGAGGCGGTGGGACGGTCGTGTGGCCCATCCTGGGTTTCACGGACGGTGACAATGCCGCCGTTGCGCCCACCCCAGGAAACGAGGTCGGGCCGCAGCGTCACAACCACGAAAAGGGCGGCCAGGCTGATGGTCACTGCCTGGGAAAAAATAAGCCAAAGCTTGCGCATAGAGGGATTGTGGCGAGGCGGATCGGACATCTGGGGAGGGCGCATTATTCACCAAATTTTCTTGTCATAAAAGCACTTGGCGTCGCTGCGGAGTTCGTAGTGGAACCGATGTCGCATTTTTCAGATGATTGGTGGCGGCTCTCGGATATTCCGATTTAGGCTTAGAAATCCTCTACTTGAGCTGTGGGAAAGGGTTTGACAAGGATTGGGCCATTCCAATACACTACGCGGCTTTCGCAAATTACCCCTCCGCGGACAACCGCCATGAATACTTTTTCAGCCAAATCGCATGAAGTGAAGCGCGACTGGTTCGTGATCGATGCCTCCGACAAAGTGTTGGGGCGTCTGGCCGCGGAAATCGCAAAACGCCTGCGCGGCAAGCACAAGGTTATCTTTACGCCCCATGTGGATACTGGTGACTACATCGTGGTCGTCAACGCTACGAAACTGCGCGTGACCGGCAACAAGGGCGAACAAAAAATCTATTATCGCCACTCAACCTATCCCGGCGGTATTTACAGCTCGAACTTCACCAAGCTGCATGCCCGGTTTCCGGGCCGTGTGCTGGAGAAGGCCGTGAAGGGCATGCTGCCCAAGGGGCCGCTGGGTTACGCAATGCTAAAGAAGCTCAAGGTCTACGGTGGTGCGGAACATCCGCATTCCGCCCAGCAGCCGCAGAACCTCAACGTTTAGGAATTCGAATGGCCACTCCCCAGTATCCCCAGTACAACTACGGAACCGGCCGCCGCAAAAGCGCGGTGGCGCGTGTTTTCATGAAGGCCGGCAAAGGCAAGATCATCGTCAACGACAAGCCGGTCGATGAATTCTTTTCCCGCGAGACCGGCCGCATGGTTGTGCGTCAGCCGCTGGTATTGACCAATCATCTGGATACATTCGACATCATGATTAATGTCGATGGCGGCGGCGAGTCGGGCCAGGCTGGCGCCGTCCGACATGGCATCTCCCGAGCATTGGTCGATTACGATGCATCGCTAAAGCCGGTACTCAGCAAGGCGGGATTGATTACCCGGGACGCGCGGGAAGTGGAGCGGAAGAAAGTGGGCTTGCACAAGGCCCGACGCCGCAAACAGTTCTCCAAGCGATAAGCGAATATCAAGAAAAGCCGCCCTCCGGGCGGCTTTTTTGTTTCCGTGCCGGCAGTTCTTCGCTGAATCCGGCCAGCATCAGGGCACACCGGCCGAGCGAAACGGTTGCGCAGAATGCTGCTCCGGTTATATCATCAATTCTCATCATAAGTCATTGGACAAAATGATAAAAATAGGAATCGTCGGCGGCACAGGCTACACCGGTGTGGAGTTGCTTAGAATCCTGGCGACCCATTCCGAAAGTGAGCTTGCGGTAATCACCTCACGCAAGGAGGCCGGCACGCCGGTGGCGGACATGTTTCCCAGCCTGCGCCGTCGCGTGTCCTTGAATTTCTCTGATCCTGCAGCCGGTTTGCTCGAAAAGTGCGATGTGGTCTTTTTTGCCACGCCGAACGGCGTTGCAATGGGGGATTCTCCGGCCTTGCTCAAGGCCGGGGTGAAGGTCATCGACCTTGCTGCCGATTTCCGCATCAAGGATATATCTGTGTGGGAGAAATGGTACGGGATGTCCCATGCCTGTCCGGACCTCGTCGAGGAAGCGGTCTACGGGCTGCCTGAGGTCAATCGCGAACAAATCAGGAAGGCAAGGCTGGTCGCGAATCCCGGGTGCTATCCAACCTCGGTGCAACTGGGGTTCCTTCCTTTGCTGGAAGCCGGCGTGGTCGACAAGGCGCATCTGATTGCCGATGCGAAATCGGGGGTAAGTGGCGCCGGAAGAAAAGCGGAAGTGCAAATCCTTTTCTCGGAAGCCTCCGATAATTTCAAGGCCTACGGCGTGCCGGGGCACCGGCATCTTCCCGAAATCAGTCAGGGGCTGAGCCGCATGGCCGGTGCACCGGTGGGACTGACTTTCGTGCCGCACCTGACACCCGCCATCCGCGGCATCCATGCGACGCTGTATGCGCAGTTAACCAAAGACGTCGATCTGCAAATGCTGTACGAGAAGCGCTATGCAACGGAACCATTCGTCGATGTGCTGCCGCCGGGCAGCCATCCCGACACGCGTTCAGTACGGGGCGCCAACGTCTGCCGCATTGCGGTGCATCGGCCTGGGGGCGGCGACACGGTGGTGGTCCTGTCGGTCATCGACAACCTGGTCAAAGGCGCTGCCGGCCAGGCCGTGCAGAACATGAACTTGATGTTTGGATTGCCGGAGTCCATGGGCATCGAGCACGTACCCCTGTTGCCGTGACCCTGATCCGCGCCATCAAGCGCCGTTTTGGCATTGCCGCTCCCAGAGTGGCGGTGCACACCCACGTTCCCTGGTACCTGCGATGGTTGATTTTCACGGTGCTCGGGGGTGTCGTCCTCGGGATCGGATGGCTGACGTACGATTTCGGCCGGCAGTATGCGGGGTTCGACCAGGGCGAGGCGCTGCGCGAACAGTCGCAACTGCAGGATCTGAACACCCGCCTTAAAGACGAGAATGCAGCGATCCGGCGCGAGATTGCCGCCGCGGAACGGCAGCTGCAGATCGAACTTGCCACTCACGGCAACCTGTCGACGCAGATCCGCAACCTGGCGGAGGAAAATGCGCTTCTCAAGGAAGACCTGGCTTTCTTCCAGACGCTGATGGCTTCAGGCAGCGAACCTGGAGGCATTAGCATCAACCGCTTCCGGGTACAGCAGGACGCGCTGCCGGGCGAATACCGCTATCGCCTGCTCATCGTCCAGTCCAGGCAACGGGTCAAGGAGTTCCATGGCCGGCTGCAGTTCATCGTCGACTACGAGAACGGCGCCAAATCGGAAGTGGTGAGCCTGCCGAAGCAGGACGAAAACGCGCAGGCGTATAATCTGGTCTTCAAGTTCTATCAACGCGTTGAAGGGACTTTCATGGTCCCGCCCGGCGCTGTCATCAAAAAGGTGCAGGTTCGGGTGCTGGAAAACGGCAATCCGACACCAGTCTCGATCCAGACAGTCACCTTATCCTGAGCGGGGGATCTCATGTTCGGAAGCAAACCCACCAAGCCACAGAACCGGATCGACAGCCTGATCGGTTCGGGCACGATCGTTGAAGGGAATATCGAATTCACCGGGGGCCTGCGCGTCGACGGCCGGGTGCGTGGCAATGTTGCCGCCACCGATGGCCAGCCCAGCACCTTGGTATTGAGCGAAAAGGCCCAAATTGAGGGTGAAATACGGGTTTCGCATGCCGTAATCAATGGTACTGTCATCGGGCCCGTGCATGGTGGCGAGTATGTCGAACTGCAACCGAAGTCGAATGTCACAGGAGATGTGCACTACCGTACCCTGGAAATTCAGCTCGGCGCGGTCGTGCAGGGAAGACTGGTGCACCAGGACGACGACGCGGCCCTTAAGGTCGTGTCGCTAAAGGGGTCGGGTTCAGGCGGCGATTGACCAGCATACCGGCGGCCAGGTCGTTTTCGCCGGATGGTTGATTTGCCTCTCTCAAGGAGCAGGATATGAACGCAGTCGCAGAAATACAGTCCCCGCTGGTCTTTACAGACAGCGCGGCAAGGAAGGTTAAGGAGCTCATCGACGAGGAAGGCAACACCGAGCTCAAGCTTCGGGTGTTCGTCACCGGCGGAGGTTGCTCGGGTTTCCAGTACGGATTCACCTTCGACGAAGACGTCAATGAAGACGATACCTCGATGCAGAAGGATGGCGTCGTACTGCTGATCGATGCGATGAGCTACCAGTATCTGGCCGGCGCAGAGATCGACTATCAGGAAGGTCTCGAAGGCGCCCAGTTCGTGATCAAGAATCCGAATGCCACTTCCACCTGTGGCTGCGGTTCCTCGTTCTCCGCCTGAGCGGAATACCGGACAAAGTTAAGGGCGGCCATCGGGGCCGCCCTTTTATATTTGCCCTGTCTTTTATTGGCTTAACGCGGATGGATCGCGCCCAGCACCCGCGAGCCGATGGCACCGGTCACGGTCGGGAGATTGCCAGGACGTAAATGCAGCGCCTGGCGGGCAAGCCACGCAAACGCGCAGGCCTCGACCCAGTCGGGATCAATGCCAAGATCGCCCGTCGTGGACACCGTCACGTGCGGCAAGGCCGCCCTGAGGGATGTCAGTAATGCGGTATTGCGCGCGCCGCCGCCGCAGACATACACTTCCTCGGACCCCGCGCAATACAACTTGATATCCTGCGCCACGCTGGCTGCGCTCAATGCGAGCAATGTCGCCTGCACATCCTCCGCTTCCTCCACTCCCGTCAGATACAACTGCAGCCAGGCGAGATTGAAAAGATCCCTGCCGGTGCTTTTGGGAGGCTTGCGGGAAAAGTATTCGTGACCCAGCAAAGCGGTGAGTAATTCTTCCACGACGTTGCCGCTTGCGGCCCAGGCGCCATCCTTGTCGAACGAGGCGCCGCTGTTCTTCCGGACCCATTCATCCATCAGCATGTTTGCCGGACCGGTATCGAATCCGCGTACGCGGCCGGATGCAGGCAGATCCGTGAGGTTGCCGATGCCTCCAAGATTCACGATCACGCGGTGGATGGAAGGATGGGAAAACACCGCCTGGTGAAAAGCCGGGACCAGGGGAGCGCCCTGCCCGCCGGCCGCGATATCGCGGCTGCGGAAATCACAAACAACCGTGATACCGGTAAGCTCCGCGAGGACGGCGCCGCTGCCAAGTTGCGTCGTATAACCCGCGTCCGGGCGATGGCGAATGGTTTGTCCGTGACACCCCAGTGCCTGGACTTCCTCCGCACGAACGCCGCACTTGCGCAGCAATACACGGGTTGCGCTCGCGTACATCTGCGAGAGCCTGTTTCCGAGCAATGCCGCCTCATGCAGTTCATCGAAGCGCGTTTCGTGCATGCCAAGCAGTTGCACGCGAAGCGCCTCATCGTAAGGCAGGAAGGAGTCGCCGACGATACGATACCGGTCGCTGGAGAAATCCATCAGGACGGCATCGACGCCATCGAGGCTGGTTCCGGACATCAGGCCGATATACAACTCCGAACTAGCCATGAAAAGCGTTACCGGAAATTTCCGGCACCGTGGAGGTTGTCACCTCAGTCGAGGCGCGCGAGGTCCGTATTGCGCAGCATGTCGAGCCGCGCGAACAGCGGGAAGGTGGTGTCCTGGAAAGCGCTGCGTGAATGTTCGTTTATCGGCGGTCCGGGCGGCATCGCCAGGCGCATCGGATTCTGGTGCACGCCGTTAACGTGGAACTCGTAGTGCAGGTGTGGGCCGCTTGCAAGGCCCGTGCTTCCCACCAGGCCTACAACTTCGCCCTGGACGACCCGCTTGCCTGACCGGATGCCTTGGGCAAATCCGGAAAGGTGCGCGTAGAGCGTGGTGTAACCGTTGGGATGGCGCACCGTTACAACATTTCCGTAGCCGCCCTTGCGGCCCACGAAGGTGACAAAACCATCGGCGGTCACGCGGACCCGTGTCCCAGTCGAAGCGCCGTAGTCGATGCCCTTGTGCGCGCGCCATGCCTTGAGGACCGGATGGAAGCGTGAATTGGAGAATCCGGACGTCACGCGCGAAAACTCGATCGGCGAGCGCAGGAATGCCTTGCGCATGTTGCGGCCGTCCGGCGTGTAGTAACCGTTGCGCCCTTCGTCGTCGCGGAAAAACACCGCGCGGAACGTACGTCCCTGATTGATGAACTCCGCGGCCAGGACCCGGCCGAACCCGACAAATTCGCCGTCGGCCGCCAGTGCCTCGTAAATCACCGAGAAGCGGTCGCCGCGGCGCAGGTCGCGGTGAAAATCGATGTCGCTGGAGAAGATTTCGGCGATCTGCGTGGCGACCAGTTCGGGAATTCCCGCGGCGTCGGTGGCGCCAAACAGGGAAGTTTCGATTTCCCCCGAGCTTTGCATCACCCATTGTTCGGTTTGCGGGATTTCCTCGGTCGCGGAAAAGCCGTTTTCGTTGTGCGTTACGGTCAGGCGGCGGCCATCCGTGTTCACATACGCGAGCGATTCCAGGCGGCCCTCCTGGGTCGTCACCACACGGATGCTGCGGCCTGGAATCAGCTGATAGAGAGAACGGACGTCCTTGGCCTGCAGCAGATAGGAGAAGGCCTCAGGGTCGTTCACCGAGAGCCTGGACAGGATGGAGGCCACAGTGTCGCCGCGCTGGATGCGCTCTTCGCGCCAGAAGCGCGAAACCTCGGCGGCAGGCGTGGGCAGGGCTGCCTGAAGGGCGATCTCCTCGACCACATGCTGCAGTTTCACGGGCTCCGGAACAGTGTCCGGCGCGATGCCGAATGCCGCCACGACGCCGAAAAATGGCAACGCAGCGACCATGAGCGGCCAATGGCGGCGCGATCCTGCTGTCTTCGGACTGCGCTTTTGCGCTAGAATTTCTTCTTTCTTCAATGACATGCGTCGTTAGTTCTCATTATTGGCGCGGAGCTTAGCAGAATCGTCTGCTGGGTGAAACCGACTATCTGCAACTAACATTCCAGCTTTTGGCGCGAGACCCCTTGCTCCGGCTGGCACGTACCGACCCTTCCACATGGATATCAACGAACAACTGGAAATCATCAAGCGCGGCTGCGACGAACTGATCGTCGAGGCCGAATTCGTCGAGAAACTCAAGACCGGCCGCCCGCTACGGGTCAAGGCCGGCTTCGATCCGACCGCGCCGGACTTGCATCTTGGCCATACGGTCCTGATCAGCAAGTTGCGGCAACTGCAGGATCTTGGTCACCACGTGATCTTCCTCATCGGCGATTTCACCGGGCTGATCGGCGACCCGACCGGGAAGAATGCAACCCGGCCCCCGCTCACCCGCGAACAGGTCGCCGATAACGCTAAAACCTACCAGGCCCAGGTCTTCAAGATCCTCGACGCCGGGAAGACTGAGATCGCATTCAACTCGACCTGGATGGACAAGCTCAGTTCCGCCGAAATGATCAAGCTGGCGGCGAAATACAACGT
>CAYODB010000040.1:15930-21706 GCA_964402495.1 uncultured Bordetella sp. | reverse complement strand
CGGGTGCCACGACTTCCACGTCCGGCCCGTACTTGAGGATGTCCATGACCAGTTCCCGGTCGTCGCGGTAGGGAATGCGCAGCTCATAGCGGCCGTCGGTCAGGAACTGGCCGATCTGTTCGGGATGCCAGCGCTCGTCGGCCACCCAGCGGGCACGCTCGGGGCTGAAGCGCAGCACCGCCGTCTTGTTGGCCTTGCCGGCGAAGATGCCGTAGCTGCTGGCGTAGTGCTCGTTCAGTTCTTCTTCGGAACGGGTGTCCGCCGCTTCTTCGAGTTCGGCGGCGTTTTGCACCCGGTCCATCGCGAAGCTGCGCAGGCCTTTCCGGGAGTGGCACCACCCGTCCAGGTACCAGTTGTCGCGGTAATGCACCAGGCGTTGTGGGGAGACGATCCGTTCGGTGACCTCGTCACGGTTGCGGCCGTGATAGGTCATGCGCAGTTTCTTGCGCTGCAACGTGGCGCCGGCGAGGACATGGAACCATTCCCCGGTGGGGCGGGCCGTCATGCCGAGCACGCGGATGCGCCGGGCGGCCTCGCCCAGTCCCAGGCGCTTGTGTTCGAGGAGTTCGGCGATGCGCCGGGTGAGGGGCGCGAGATGCTCGCCGAGCAGCCCCGGCTCGAGATTCTCCAGCAAGCGGTCAAAGACGATCAGTGCCTGCAGCTCTTTGGCGTTGAACCAGAGGCCGGGGAGTTCATAGACGCCGCCGTCGGCATCCCGCTGGTAGAAGTAACCCTGCAGCTCTTCGTGCCATTCGATCGGCGCATTGAGCTGATCCTTGAGCAGCCGGATCAGGCGATAGACCGTCGGCTCGGAACACGGGGCGAGCCGCTCCCTGAGATCCGCGCGCGAAATCGGCGTGCGCCGGTCGCGCAGGATCTTGTGCAGTTCGTAGATGCGGTCGAACTTGTCCACCGAACCCCTCCCAGGGCGCGACAAGGAGCCCGAGCATACTCCGGGGCTTGGGGGTTGGGGAGGGGCGAAGGTGGAGGCTTTATGTTCTCGTCATCGGTCGGAGTTCTGCCGGCAGGCCGGTTTTACAAGTTGCCTTCTGCCGAGGTGTCGCGGGATCAAGGCGAATCCCCTTTCTGCTGATCGGAAGCGTAAGGCACATCGGGCGCCCCTGCCGGTTGCAGCGCTGGCGTGGCATCGGCTCGCCGACCAGGCAGAAGAGCGCGGAACTCGCCATTCGTGCGCATTTCCTCGAATCGCCGCACCACGTCCGCCATGCCTTGGACAGCTTGCATCTTTTCCCGCAGGCTCAGGGAACGGAAATAGACAAGCTGCGAAATATTGTGTGCTTCCCATGCCGCCCCCTGCAGGTCGGTTCGCATCCGATCATTGATCATTTCCAAGACTCCTTTGCAACAGCCGCAGTTGACGAATGTCCTCCAGATCCTTGGCGCGTCCCGCCGTTTCTTTCATACGAATCAGCTGGCGAATTTCATGGCCCAACCATTATGGCCGCAGAGCGCCATAAAACAAAACGGGCGACCAATTGGTCGCCCGTTCGTACTTCTTCTCCCTCTCCGCCTCCCTCGGGGAGAAGGGCAAGGGAACACTTACATGCACCCGGAGGGGTGTGAAGCAGCGCAGAGGGTCCGGGTGAGGTAGAGGGTGGGTTATTTACTTATTCTTCCACTCCGGTTTTCTCTTCTGTGCAAACGCATCGATGCCTTCGCCCACATCGTCCGCCATCATGTTGCAGGCCATGACTTCCGCAGCATACTCATAGGCGGCTTCCATGCCCATTTCCATCTGCTTGTAGAACATTTTCTTGCCGGTGGTCACGGCGACTTGGGACTTGGCGAGGATGGCATCGGCCAGGGCCTTGACCTCGGCATCGAGTTTATCGGGCGGCGCGACACGATTCACCAGGCCGCGGGTCTTTGCCGTGGCGGCGTCGATGAAGTCGCCGGTAAGCAGCATTTCCATCGCTTCCTTGCGCGAAACGTTGCGGCCCAGCGAAACGCTGGGTGTCGAGCAGAACAGGCCGACATTGATGCCGGAGACGGCGAACTTCGCATTGTCCGAGGCGACGGCGAGGTCGCACTGCGCGACCAATTGGCAGCCCGCCGCGGTCGCGATGCCATGCACCCGCGCGATTACCGGCTGCGGCATCCGGTTGATGGTCATCATCACGCCGCTGCACTGTGCGAACAATTTGTCGTAATACGCCTTCTTCGGTGTGGCGCGCATCTGCTTCAGGTCGTGGCCGGCGCAGAACGCCGTGCCCGATCCGGCGATGACCACGACGCGCACCGACAGATCGTTGCTGATCGCGGTGAGCGTAGCCTGCAGCTCGGTGAGCAGTTCTTCCGAAAGCGCGTTGTACTGCTTTGGCCGGTTGAGCGTGACGGTGGCAATGCCGCCTTCGTCATGGCGCAACAGGATCGGGGCTTCGCTGGATTGCAATACGGCGGACATGGGAATTCTCCTGACTTTCTGGAGAGGGAATTATAGGCGCCGCGGGCGGGGGTTTCCAGACGCGGCGTTTTCCAGGCGCCCGGCTCAAACCTGAAGGGGGATGGGATCGACCTTGCCGGTGCTGCTGTGCCCGAGGTAGCGGGCCATGGCGTCCGCGGGCAGCGGCCGGCTAAACAGGAAACCCTGGATTTCCTCGCAGCCGCAAGCCTGCAGGAATTCGAGCTGCTCCACGGTTTCCACCCCTTCGGCGACGATCTCGAGCTTCATGTTGTGGGCCATGGCGATGATGCTTCGCGTGATCGCGATGTCGTCGCTGTTGTCGGGCAGGTCGCGGATGAACGAGCGGTCGATTTTGACGCAATCGATGGGGAAGCGCTTGAGGTAAGCGAGCGACGAGTAGCCGGTGCCGAAGTCGTCGATGGCAATGCGCACCCCGGTGCCATGAAGCGCAGTGAGCAGGTTGATCGCCTGCTCCGCATCCTGCATGACCATGCTTTCGGTGATCTCCAGTTCCAGGTTCTGCGCGGGAAAGCCGGTGTGGTCGAGGATGTCCGCGACCCGCCGCGCGAGTTCGTCGTCGAAAAGCTGGCGTGCCGAAAGATTAACCGCCACCCGCAGGTCGCGATGTCCGGCCTCGCGCATCGCCTGGGCCTGCCGGCATGCCTCCTCCATCACCCAGTCGCCGATCGGCACGATCAATCCCGTTTCCTCCGCGATGGCGATGAAGTCCCCGGGGCCGAGGAGGCCGCGTTCCGGGTGGTTCCAGCGGATCAGCGCTTCCATGCCGGCGATGGTGCGCGTGGACAGCCGGATCTTGGGCTGGAAGTGCAGCGTGAACTCCTGGCGGTCGAGCGCGCCGCGCAGCGCCGACTCGATTTCCATGCGCTGGCGCGAATGCACGTTCATTTCCGGGGCGAAGTAACGGTAGCCGTTCTTGCCGCCTTCCTTGGCACGGTACATTGCCAGGTCGCTGCTTTTGAGCAGGGTTTGCAGGTCGGTGCCGTCGCCGGGATAGGTGCTGATGCCGATGCTGGCGGTGACCAGAAACTCCTGGTCCTCGATGACCAGGGGCCGCGACGCGACTTCCAGGATCTTGTCGGCAACGGCGGTCACCGCTTCCATGTTGGCGGCGTCTTGCATCAGGATGATAAACTCGTCGCCGCCGAGCCGGGCGATGATGTCGCTGTCGCGCAGGCACGCGCGCAGCCGGGTCGCCATCTGTTTGAGCAACTGGTCGCCGGCCTGGTGGCCGATGGTGTCGTTGATGTATTTGAAGCGGTCCAGGTCCACCAGCATCAGCGCGCAGCTCAATCCATGGTGCTGGCTGGCGGCAACGGCGTGGTCGAACTCCCGCTGGAAATGCGCGCGGTTGGGGATTCCGGTCAGCTCGTCGTGGTAGGCGAGGTATTCGATGTGCTCTTCGGCGCGCCGGCGTTCGGTGATGTCGCGGATGATCATGCTGGCGCAGAGCTGGCCCGTGCGGTCCTTGAAGGTCGCCGTCGACAATTCCACCGGCACCTGGCTGCCATCCTTGCGTAGCAGGCGGAACTCGCCGCGGGCCGACCCGTTGCGCGCGAGTTCGTCCATCAGAGCCTGCACCCGGGTGTCGGCTGCGTCGAAAATCCGTTCGCGCCCGAGCTTGCGCAATTCGCCTTCGCTGTACTCGAGCATGCGGCAGGCCTCGCTGTTGGCCGCGAGGATGGAGCCGTCCGGTTGCAGGACCAGGATCGCGTCGATGCTGTTGCGGAACAGCGAGTGGTAGCGCGCCTCGCTTTCCCTGAGCGAGTCGACCAGCGCCGAGTCGGGCGCCGATTCGCCGCCGCGGCGCAGTTCGCGCAACAGAAGCCAGACGACCAGGACGGTTGCGAGGACCAGATAAATCAGCGTCACGGTAGCGGCCGATTTTTTTTCCCGCCACCCGGCAAGAGCCTCGTCTTCGCTGATGCCCGCCTGGACCATCAGGGGCGCGCCGGAAACCGGCCGCAGGTTGTAGATGCGCGAGACTCCGTCCACCGGGCTGGCTGCGCGCAGCGTGCGGCTTGGGGCGCCTGCGTTCAGGTCATTGAGCGTGATGCTGTTGCCGGTGGGCATGCCGAGCCACTTGGGGGCATCCGGCACGCGCGCGATCAGTTCGCCGTTGGCATGCAGCAGCTCCACTGCGCCGTCGCGGCCACTATCGAGATCGCGGTACAGGCTTTGCAGTGCCTGCGCGTCAAGGGCCGCGACGATTACGCCGGCGAAGCTGCCGTCGGCTGCGGACAGGCGCCGGCTCGCGGCGAGGAACCATTCGCCGCTTTCGGTGTTGACGCCGGGCCGGCCGATGTACAGGCCCCCAGTGCGATTGCGGTGCCAGTTGAAATACTCGCGGTCGGAGAAATCGCCCGACATGATCGCCGCGGATTCGATGTCGTGGGTTTTTGCGCCGCGGGAGTCGACGATGAACAGCCCGCGCGCCACGGGCAAGTAGGCCACCTTGCTGCGCAACAGCGCCTGCATCTGCGGATTGCGGCGGTCGCGCAGTGCCGGTTCGCGGGCCCACAGGTCGCCGATGCCCGCCAGCACCAGGTTGACCGCCTGCAGGCTGCGCGCCGTGCGCTCCTCCGCCAGTTCCGCCTGCACCTGCGCCCTGCTTTCTGCCTCGCGCAGTCCGGCTTCGTGCGTTTCAGCGAGCGAGAGCCAGGTCACCGTGGAGAATACGGCCACCAGGAGGACGGCAAGGCCCGGGATCAGCAAGGACAGCAGGCGGGCCCGATTCTGCGGTGCCCTTTGGGTGGAGCTTGGCGGCGGTGTCATGGAAGTTTCAGCCCGGAGTGTATCGCGGCCGGGACATTCCTAGAACATCGGCTTCCTGCCCGCCTTCTGGTAGCGGGCCACGCCGGCCATGATCTCCCCGCGCGCATGCTCCGGCCCGAACCAGCCGGCGACTTTGACCCACTTGCCCGGCTCGAGATCCTTGTAGTGCTCGAAAAAATGCTGGATCTGCATCAGGCGTTCGGGCTGCAGGTCCTCAGGCTTGCTCCAGTGTTTGTAGATCGGCAGGACCTTGTCCACCGGCACCGCCAGCAGCTTGGCGTCGCCGCCTGCCTCGTCGTCCATTTTCAGCATGCCCAGGGGCCGGCAGCGGATCACGGCGCCGGTCTCCTTGTCGACTTCGTACTTGATCGGGTCGGCGTTCATGGGGATTTCCACGATGACGTTGAAGTCGTCGGGCAGGTGGCTACCGGAGGTCACGCGGTCCAGATTCATGGCGGGCACGCAGGCAGTGGCAGATGGCGGCCACTTTACACGGACGCCATACCCGCGGCGACCGCTCCGGGGTAAACTCGCCGCGTGCCCCAGTCGACGGAGACC
>CAYODB010000040.1:0-15830 GCA_964402495.1 uncultured Bordetella sp. | reverse complement strand
TCGACGGAGACCAGGCGACGGAGATGCGTCGACGGACACACTGGCAGCCGTGGAGCATCGGGGTTATCGATCCGGCGGCGCCTCTGAAGTCACGCTTTGTAAGACCACTCTTTGTAAGACATAAGGGCAGGGCAGATGGAAGAAAAACAAACCAATACCGCATTCGCTAACGAGCAACTGCGCCGAAGATCGCTGGTCACCGCGGTCAAGCAGCGGGACGCGCGCGAGGCGGCGAAACTGCTGATGGGCGAATCGCCCAACGTCGCCGGGCAGATCTTGCTGGAGATGAATCCGGGACGGACCACCGACATCCTCGAGCGCCTGTCGGAAGACTACGTTGCCCGGGTCCTGTCGGCGGTGCCGGCCGAGTACGCCCGCCAATGGGCGCGCAACCAGGCTTATGCCGACGGCTGCGTTGGCCGCATGATGGATCCCGCGATCGCAGTGTTCCCGCCGCATATCACTGTCGGCCAGACCATCGAACGCCTGCGCGGCCTGATCAAGGCCGCATTCGTCACCTACGGATTCGTCACCGACGAGACGGGCAGGCTGCTGGGCCTGATTACCATGCGCGACCTGCTGTTCGCGAGCCACGAGCGAGCGCTCGGCGACGTCATGCTTAAGGATCCTTTCTGCCTCGGCGCCGGGACCAAGCTTTCGGACGCGATGAAGTCGGTGCTGAACCGCCACTACCCGGTCTATCCGGTGTGCGACGAGCATGGTTGCCTGGCCGGCATGGTGCGGGGGCAAACCCTGTTCGAGGAACAGACCCTGGAGATCAGTGCCCAGGCCGGAACCATGGTCGGTGTCGAGGAAGAGCGCCTGACAACGCCATGGCCGCGCAGCCTGAAACTGCGCCATCCGTGGCTGCAGGTCAATTTGCTGACCGCCTTTCTCGCCGCGGCTGTGGTCGGTGCCTTCCAGGAAACTCTGGACCAGTTGGTGATCCTGGCCCTGTTCCTTCCCGTGCTGGCGGGGCAGAGCGGCAATACCGGATGTCAGGCGCTCGCCGTCACATTGCGCGGCCTCACGCTAGGCGAAGTCCGCGCGGGACGCGAGCGCGTTCTGGTGATCAAGGAAGCATCGCTGGGCCTGCTCAACGGCGCCCTGGTGGGGCTGGTTGCCGCCGGCGGCATGTATTACGTCGCATCGGCGCAGAACAACCCGGCTGCGCTGATGCTCAGTGTCGCCGTGCTGCTCGCCATGATCGGCAGTTGCGTGGTGAGCGGCATTTCCGGCGCGATGATCCCGCTGACCCTCAAGCGCCTGGGTGCCGATCCGGCCACGGCTTCGAGCATTTTCCTGACCACCGCGACCGACGTGGCGAGCATGGGCCTGTTCCTGGGCCTCGCCACCATTCTTGTCCTGAAATGACCGAGAGTTTTACCTGCGGCCACGCGTCGTCGCCGAACTGGCGCGATGCGGCGGCGCAGTGCCTGCAGCAGGCCGGCCGCGGCCCGGCGGGCGCCAACCTCGGGTTCCTGTATCTCACCGACAACTTTGCCGGCGACGTTGCCGGGATTCTTGACCATTTCCGCACCTATACCGGCATCCTGCACTGGACCGGCACCCTGGGCATGGGCGTGTTCGCGACCGGCCGCGAATACTACGACGAGCCCGCGATCGCGATCATGCTCTGCGCATTCGAGGAAGACAGCTTCCGCGTGTTCTCCGGCGTGCGCACGCCGCAGGACCTCGAACGCCAGTCGCTGCATTTTGACGGGGTGCCCGCCAACTTCGCCATCGTGCACGCAGATCCGGGCAATACCCAACTGGGGCGGCTGATCGGTGATCTCGCCGGCATCGTGGAAAGCGGCTTTCTCGCGGGCGGGGTGACCAGTTCCCGTCGCGAGGTGCTGCAGATCGCGGACGGTGTTGCCAAGGGCGGCTTGTCCGGTGTCCTGTTCTCGGATGAAGTGGTGATCTCGACGCGGCTCTCGCAGGGCTGTTCTCCGATCGGCCCGCGGCACACCATCACCGGCAGCCAGCGGAACGTGCTGATCTCGCTCGACGGCCGCGCCGCGCTCGACGTGTTCAGGGAAGACCTCGGCGAAACGGCGTCGCGCGATCTGGCGCAGCTCGGCGGCAGCATTTTCGCCGGCCTGCCGATCCCCGGTTCGGATACCGGCGACTACATCGTGCGCAACCTCATCGGCATCGATCCGGTGCACAAGCTGGTCGCCATCGGCGACATCCCGCGTACGGGCGCCGAGATCATGTTCTGCCGGCGCGACGAAGCCACCGCGACCGAGGACATGGCGCGCATGCTCGACAGCATCGGCAGCGGCCTCTATCGCCGGCCGCGCGGCGGCGTCTATTATTCCTGTGTCGGTCGCGGCCCCAACCTGTTCGGCGACGATTCCGAGGAAGTCAGCATGATCCATGCGGCCCTCGGCGATTTTCCGCTGGTCGGATTCTTCTGCAACGGCGAGATCTCGCATAACCGGCTTTATGGGTATACGGGAGTACTGACGTTGTTCCTTTGAAAGGCAGGGGCTAGGGACTAGGGGTGGAAAAATCATAAAGAAGAAATTCCCTTATCCTTGCGTAAAACCCGAGCCGCCCTTCAAAAAACTACATTTTCCTGGCCCCTAGCCCCTGACCCTATGCCCCGTCCCACTCCCGAATTCCTCCGCGCCGTCGCCGCGTTCCGCGGGTACGCGTTTCCCGAACGCCTGCAGGCGTGGGAAGAACGCTTCGTATTCGGCCTGCCCGACATCGAGCATGTCTTCGAGACCGCGGTCGTGGGAGAGCCCGCGCTTGCGGCCCCGCGTGCGCCTCAGGGCCAGAGCTTCGAACCGGCCCGGTACCACCCGCAGACCACGACCATCGACCTGTTCGCGGCTGGCGCGGTGCAGATCGCGGACCAGGTCAGAAACCGCGCGCAGTCGCCGCTCACCATCGCCCGCCTGATCCTCGACCGTATCGAGGCCAACCGGCACCTGAATGCCTTCATCACGGTCGACCGCGACCTGGTGATGCAGGAGGCCGAACTGCTGGAAGACCGCGCACGGCGCGGTGAAGACCTCGGCCCGCTGGCCGGAGTTCCGGTGGGGGTGAAGGACCTGATGCCAGTGCGCGGCTATCCGCTCACGGCGGGCACGAAGGCATTCGACGCGATGGTGCAGAACCACGATGCGCCGGTAGTGGCACGCCTGCGAGCAGCGGGCGCGCTCATCGTCGGCACTACCAACCTGCATGAGCTGGCGTTCGGCATCAACAGCGCCAATCCGCATTTCGGCCACGTGCAGAACTCGCGCTACCCGGGATATATCCCGGGCGGCTCCAGCGGCGGATCGGCGTCCGCCGTTGCGGCGGGGCTTGCCGCAATCGGCGTCGGTTCCTGCACCGGCGGTTCGATCCGCCAGCCCGCTGCCTGCCACGGGATCGTCGGCTTCAAGCCGACCTACGACGCGGTGCCGCGCGATGACGTCGTGCCGCTCGCCTGGTCGCTGGACCACATCGGCCCGATCACGCGCTCGGTGGAGGATGCCGCGCTTGCTTTCGAAGTGATGGCGGGCCTGCCGGAGCATTCGACCCTGCCGGCGGAGGCATCGATGCCGCCGCGGATCATGAAGCCGCGCAAGTTCTTTTACGAGATGCTGGACGAGGAAGTCCGCACCGCTGTCGAAGGCGCGCTGGCAAGGCTGCAGCAGGCCGGCGCCAGGTTCGGCGAAGTGGACGTGCCCGGCATCGAACTGGCGCCCGGCATCCAACTGATCACCATCAACAGCGAAGCCAGCCAGGCCAATGGCGAACTTCTGCGCACCCGCGGCGATCGGATGGGTGAGGACGTGCGGGTGCGGCTGGAGATCGGCCAGTTCTACCTCGCGGTCGATTACATCAAGGCGCAACAACTGCGTGCCAAAGTGCGCCAGTCGATGATTTCGTCATTCGGCATGGCCGACGTGATGATCATTCCGGCGATGCCGGTGCTGCCGCCGAAGGCCGGTACCACCATGGTCGAGCTGGAAGGCAGGAAGATGCACGTGGCGCCGGCGCTGACGCGATTCACCTCGCCGATCAACTTCTGCGGCTTTCCCGCGTTATCCATGCCGTGCGGCAAGTCCGCGTCGGGATTGCCGGTTAACATCCAGGTTGTCGGGCGCCCCGGCGCCGATGCCATGGTGCTGGCGGCGGCGCAGTGGTGCGAGCGGGTTCTGGCTGGAAAATAAAAAAGGATACTGATGAAGAAAGCACTTGCAGGGTTCATTCTTGCGGTGGCCTGCCTGCCCGGCGTGCTGCCGGCGCATGCGGGGCCCCGGGAGGAATGCATGGCGGCTGGGGCGACGATGCCCTGCCTCGACGCGCGGCTGAAAGAAGCGAACAAGAAGCTCAACGGGACACTCAAGGCCGCGCAAGAGCGCCTGGAGCAGATGCAGGCGAAGGGCGGCCGCCCGATGATGGGTGCATTCGTCGACAGCCAGCGCAAGTTCAACGCCTATCGCGACGCGCAATGCTCGTGGCAGAGCGTGCGCGCAGCGCCGGGCGAGAGCACGGCGGAGTACGTCAGGGAATGCCAGCTCGTCGAAACGCTGGCGCGGGAAGTGCAACTGGCCGCATTCGCCAGCGGCGCGGAGCACGAAGCGGTTGTTGTGGCGGCCACTCCTGAAGCGGCGCCCACCGTGGCGGAAGTTGCGGCAGTGCAATCCGCGCCGCCTGCCGCCGACAGTCCCTCGCCGGCTGCCGTCGATCCGGCTCCGCCGCAAGCCTCGCCGCCCGCATCCGCGCAAGACTCTCAGGGCAGTCGCAACACGGAATGGCGCCTGCTTAGCTGGGTGGTGGGCGGGCAGCAAAAACCACTTCTCCAGGATTCCACGATCCTGATCGCTTTCGACCCTTCCGGAAAAGTCGCCGGCTTCACTTCGTTGAACCGGTTCAACGGTACCTACAGCTTCGATGCCGACGGCCGCCTGAAGTGGCCGCCCGCAGGTTTTACCGTATCGCGCATGGCGGGACCGCCGGCGCTGCTGGCCCAGGAGCGCGCCTTCCTTGAATCCCTGCGGCGCACGTCGCGCTACAAGGTCGAAGACCAGCAGTTGATACTGGAGAGCGCGAATTCCTCTGTGGTGCTGGCGTTCACACGGTAGCTGCGAGGACGCAACGACGACAAAACAATAACAGGGGGAGAGAAAAAATGACGGCAACCCTGAAGCTCGAGGGCCGCGAGATGGCGAAGGGCCTGCGCTTTCCGGAAGGCCCGATCGCGATGGGTGACGGTTCCGTGCTGCTGGTGGAGATCGAGCGGGGCACCCTGAGCCGTGTCGATGCGAAAGGAAAGGTGGAAGTCGTCGCGCAAACCGGTGGCGGCCCCAACGGCGCCGCGATGGGCCCCGACGGCAAATGCTACATCTGCAATAACGGCGGTTTCCTCTGGCACAGGGAGCCCGACGGCTATATGCGGCCGGCGGGACGCGCCGACAATTATTCGGGCGGACGCATCGAGCGCGTGGATCTGGCCACCGGAAAAGTCGAGGTGCTCTACACCGAATGCGAAGGGGTGCCGCTCAAGGGACCCAATGATATTGTTTTCGATGGCAGGCGCGGCTTCTGGTTTACCGACCTCGGCAAGGTCTACGGCCGGCAGATGGACCGCGGCGCGCTTTACTACGCCCGCACTGACGGCAGCCTCATCAGGGAAGCGGCATTTCCCATCATCACGCCGAACGGCATCGGCCTCTCGCCGGACGGCAGTACGCTGTACTTCGCGGAGACCGAGACCAGCCGCCTGTGGTCGTACCGGATTACCGGCGAGGGCGAACTGGAGAAACAGCCGTGGCCGTCGCCGCATGGCGGCAAGCTGGTGGCCGGCCTGCCGGGCTACCAGCGCTTCGACTCGATGGCGGTGGAGGAAAACGGCAACGTCTGCGTAGCCACGTTGATGCGCGGTGGCGTGAGCGTCATTTCGCCGGGCGGCGAATGGCTGGAGTTCCACGAGGCGCCCGAGCCTTACTGCACCAACATCTGTTTCGGCGGTCCAGGCATGCGCAAGGCGTACATCACTCTGTCCGGCTACGGCACACTGCTCGAAGTCGACTGGCCCCGGCCGGGCCTTCGCCTTCACGGTCAGAAATAGTAGAAACCTTAAGGCCTTCACCACAGACTAAGGGCTCACCCCTACGGGTGCATAGGAGTGTGCCCTTGTCTGTGGTGAAATGGTTTGGACCTTCCAGTTTCTACCTATAATGAGCGAAGCGTCGTAAGGAGGAGGCAGGCCATGGAGCACACATTCAAATTCTCGGTGAGCCATGCCGAGACCAGCGAGTTCAGGGACGACGGCCTGCGTCCGTTCTTCCAGTACCGCGACCTCGGCATCCGCGATGCGACCAACGGCGCAGCGGTCGCGCATGTGATCCGAGCGAAGCCCGGCAAGCATGCCGAACCCTCGCTGCACCATCACGAAGTCGGCTTCCAGATGGTGTACGTGCTCAAGGGCTGGGTGAAATTTCACTACGACGGCGTCGGCGAAGTCGAGCTCCAGGCCGGCTCCTGCGTGCACCAGCCGCCAGGAATTAAACATATCGAGATTGATCACAGTGACGATTTGGAGTTGTTGGAAATAGTACTGCCGGCAGAGTTTGAGACGGTGACCTACGAGAAGCCGTGAATGCGTGCCCCCTCCGGGGATACCGGGCTGCGCCCATGAATGTCGTGAATATCGTGAATGTCGTAAGGTTCAGGCCCGAAGAACTTACGCTTCGCGCTTTTAGCCGTCGAATTCCTGACCCGCATCGCCCACGGATCGACTATGAGGCCGGCTTTCTGAACTTGACCAACTGCCCGCAAGTTAGCGGAACAGGACACTAAGCGTGCAATCCGCCGAGTCGCTCTCGCTACGCACCATCGCCTCCCGGCTCACGCCAGGAGTGGACCTGCGCGACGCGATAGAGCGGCTGGCGCACGAACACCATGTCGAGGCCGGCTGTGTGATCAGCGCCTTCGGCAGCCTGCGCTCGGCGACGCTGCGGCTGGCGGGCGCCGACGCGAGTTCGAAGTTCAACGGCCCGTTCGAGATCGTCTCCCTGTCTGGAACGATTTCCCCCGATGGTCCACACCTGCACATTTCGATTGCGGGCGCGGACGGCAGGACAGTCGGCGGCCATCTCGTCCACGGCTGCGAGGTGTACACCACCGTGGAAATCGTGATTGCCGACCTGGCCGGCGTGCGCTTCGCCCGCGCGCCCGATGCCGCCACCGGCTACAAGGAACTGAACATCGGCGGCGGCAGCCGCCACTGAAATCTGAAGGACAAGCTCACAACGCAGAGGACGCGGAGGACGCAGAGGAAAGGCGAGAGAGAAGAAACTAAATGGGTTGCGGTTTTCCGGCGGCATGCGATGCCATCGTGGAAGCTATGCTACACAGGTTGCTTAGCGATACCCCCGACCCTTCCATTGACCTTCCTCGTCCTTGTTTTCCTCTGCGTCCTCCGCGTACTCTGCGATTCGCGCTATAAAACCCAAATACTGAGGAGAAAAAATGGCAAGGCCACCCTTTAATCCCATGAAAGTCGACTGGTCCGGGGAAAACCCCGGCATGTACCTGAAGGAAACGGCGGACGGTCCTTTCGTCACGCTGATCAGCTTTTTCCGCGTCGTCACCTCGCCGCACGGCAAGGGCCACGCCGCCTTCATGCTGCTCGACCCGCATGGCGACGGCAAGGATCCAGCGAAGCCGAACGTCTGCCTGACGGACAACGAGCCGCTGGCCGACTACGTCAAAAAGGGCTTCGTCTCACACTTCGGCGCCTTCCGCGGCGTGAAGGGCCTGGCCAATGTGCAGATGATGCCGGCCTGGGATTTCGTTGCTTCGGGCGATGGCCGCACCTCCCACACCGAATGGTTCCGCAGCGCCATCGGTCAGGTGAACCTGGCCTGGAACGAGCTTTCGGCGCCGTTCATGGTGGAGCTCATGAAGGAGCAGTCGGCGACCGGCGCGCACGAAATGTTTTCGCTGTTCGTCGAGTCCTCGGCGGTGAAAGTCACGATCAACGGCAAGCCTGTTGCTGGCAAGTCCGTGCCCCGTGACTGGATCGGCCGCAAGAGCACGACGGCCTTCCTGGCTTTCTCGGAAACCTGGATTAAAGCTTAAGAACTACATCCAACGCTTCAAGTGTGCCCTTGTCTGCGTTGAGTGTTGACCTTGCATGAGGAGCCGTAGATGTGTGGAAGCTGGAGGCTCGACGAGCAGGACCTGAACACCTACAAAACTGACGGCCTGCTGAAGTCGCCGTTCAGCATCGACGACAGCCTGTTGTCGAAAATGCAGGATTCCCTCGAAAGGCTGCTGCGTGACAACGCCGACATCGCGCCTGAAACGTTGGTTTGTCCGCACATTCCCTACGGCAAGAAGCACGACGCAAAGGCGGCACAGGCGTGGCTCGACTACGCGCGTCATCCAGGCATCCTCGATCTGGTCTCGCAACTGATCGGTCCCGACATCGTCCTCTGGGGCAGCCAGGTGTTCTGCAAGCCGCCGGTCACCGGCAAGGCGATTCCCTGGCACCAGGACGGCCAGTACTGGCCGATCCGGCCGATTGCCACGTGTTCGGTATGGATGGCACTGGATGACGCGACGCCGGAGAACGGTTGCATGCGCTTCATCCCCGCTTCGCACGCCGGCGGCAGCATCTACAAACACCGGATCAATGACAGAACGGACGTCGTGCTCAACCAGGAGGTCGAGCCCTCGCAGTTTGACGAGAGCACCGGGCGCGACGATGTGCTCAGGGCTGGACAGTTCTCGCTGCACGACGTGTACCTGATCCACGGCTCGAATGCCAACCGCTCGCCGCGGCGGCGCGCTGGCTTCGTGATCCGCTACATGCCGGCGTCTTCGGTGTTCGAGAGGTCGATCGAGGACAACCACAAGCAGTCCGGCGTCACCTTCAGCATGAGCCGGCGGCCGATCTGGTTGCTGCGGGGCGAGGACCGCAGCGGCAGGAACGACTTCAGAGTCGGGCACGGCGAGGACTATGCTTTGGTACCACGGATTTCGGACGAAGACGGATCTCAACCTGAATAAAGAATCAGGTCCAGCCCTCACCGCAGAGGACGCAGAGGACGCGCGGAGGGACGCAAAGGGAAAAACCAGGAAGCGCGTGGGGTAAACGTCAGCGCTAAGCAGTAAAGTGCCGCTGAACCCGCGTGCGCGTTGGCACTAAATTACTCCAACCATAGAAGATAGGTCGTGGACTTTAAGTCGGCGTTCACGACCCGGACGCCGCGCTTTCTGCCCGAGTAGCCAGCAGGACCATCACCTCGACGGTGAAGACGACCTCGGATCGCTGATTCAGGAACTCGCTGAAGAGCGTGACCGCGCCTTGGCCAGGTTTGATCCAAAGACGTTTGTCCTTCACCGTCACTTTTGCCCGGAGGGTGTCGGCCGCGCGAACCGGGGCGCGGAATTTCAGCTTCCAGTCAAACCCTCCGAGGAACGCCCAGGTTGCTTTCGGCGTGTTGTAGATCTCGATGAGAGAGCGGTACCACAACGTGATGATGTAACCCCCGCTGGCAATGACACCGCCGAATGGTGAATGTGCCGCCGCGGCTTCGTCGATATGAAAGGGCCAAGGGTCATTGCGTCGGCTGTACTCCAACATCTCATCCTTGTCGCAGACGCACTCACTGCCCTGATGCACGGACCCGATGTCCAGGTCTTCGAAATAGACGGTCCCCATGTGCCGACTCCAGGTCAATGCGAAGCTAAACGGCGCCGAACGGCGTCCAGGTTAAGCGCCGGGTGACCGAAGCAGATGGGTGGGCCTTAAGCATGACGTCTAGCGTAAATTGAACTTTCTTATGCAGTGTATTAAAGCACCAAGGGTTCATTTCCGCCACCATGACTCCATGCCCCAGATTTCATGCCAATCGGAGGCATTCGGTTACCGTATGTTTCCGCTCAAGTCGCCATATTTGCCGGCATACATATATGATTACAGGCTGCGTGGATGTTCAGCATGCCAATGCAAATAATCGCTTGATGCCAGCCAGCGTCCCTGCCGGTCCGGGACAGGCTGCGTGCGGCTGGTTCTATGCGGTAGCTGCCGCCCACAGCATGACCAACCCCGAGCCCAGCATCAAAGCCTCCATCAGCAATCGAAACTGCCCGGGTTCGAGTTTGACCACGAACGGCTTGGCGATGAATGCTCCGGCCATGAGGGTCGACCCCGTGATGAGGCCCTTGTAGACAATGTCCAGGGGAAGCATGCCGAGCGTTCGGAATGTGGCGGCCTTGCTGAGATAGACCGCGAGGGAACTGGCTGCTTCAGTGGAAATGAACGCGCCCTTGACCAGACCGTAGGCGAGAAAAATCGGTGCCGTCACCGGTCCAGTGGAAACCACGATGCCCGTCACATAGCCGATCACCAGTCCCAGGGCAGCCATATGCCAAAGGTTGAGCTTGAAATTTCGCGCAGCCATCCACCGGCGAACGGGAATCATCACGATGAAGAAGATCCCGATGGCAACCTCGATTACGTATGGCGGCAACGCGACCAGCGTTCTCGCGCCCAGCGCGGCCGCTGGGGCGCCCGTCACCGAATAGGCTGCACAGGCCCGCCAGTCGACTTCGCGCCACCAGACAACAATCCGCGAGAAATTGGCCATGATCGCCGCGATGGCCATGACAGGAACGGCTTGCAAGGGGCCGAACGCAATCACGAGCACCGGCATCAGCATGATTGAGGAGCCGAAGCCGACGATGCCGCCGAGGGTGCCGGCAACCAGACCGACCGCAAGAATGACCAGGTATTCCATTCGTAAAGGGCAGCCTTCGGAGTTTGCGAATCAGTCAGCCGGATAACTTTTTCTCGATAAGCAATCCGAGCAATCGCAACTGTTCTTTCTGGATGGCCAGCAGTTCACTCCACTGGCCTTCCCTCAGCAGGTCCACTTTCTCGTGCAGCAGCATGATCTCGAGTTCCGCCTTGAGGTTCACCTCGTAATCGTGTTCGGCATTGAGGCGGTCGATCTCGGACTGCCGGTTCTGCGCCATCAGGATGATCGGCGCCTGCAGGCTGGCCAGCATCGACAGGAACAGGTTGAGCAGGATGTAGGGATAGGGATCGAAAGCCTTGTCGTAGGTGGCAAGGATGTATGAGTTCAGGACCACCCATGTAACCAGCACCGCGGCGAACAGGCCGATGAAAGTCCAGGAACCGCCGAAGGACGCCACTGCGTCCGCCGCCCGCTGGCCCGGCGTCGTCCTTTTGTCGAAGTCCTTCGCCGTGTTCCTTGCAATGTGCGTGCGATCGGCGACGTGGCGCGCAACCTTCTTGGCGCGCTCGTCCAGGGCCTCGTAGGAGGATTTCAGAAGCTTCTCTGCAACGTCGCTCGGTTTTTTCACGAGGCCTCGCAATCTGTCCGGGTGGTGCGCTGGTCCTGATGTGGTCCGCAGGGTGGCATCCATCTAATCACCGGTGCCTGGTACCTGCAAGCGGCAAACCGATGCGGAAGCGGTACGACACCCTGGCAGCTTCGCGCTATCCTTCCGGAAATCCGGAAATCCGGAAGGCAGGGTGCCTGACAGATGGCACCCCTTCATGGGGAGCGGCATGCTGAAGCGTCTGGCGAGTCTTGGAATGGCTGTCGTTCTTTGTGCCGCTATGGGTTCCCGGGCGGATTACCCCGACAAGCCGGTTCGGATGATCGTGCCATTCACGCCTGCGGGGGCAACGGACCTCCTCGCGCGTTTGGTGGGCGAGCAGCTCGGCAAGCGGCTGAGCAAGCCGGTGGTGATCGACAACCGGCCTGGCGCCGGTGCGAACGTCGGTGCCGAAATCGCCGCGCATTCCCCGGCCGACGGCTACACCCTGCTGATGGGACCAGCCTCGGTCTATGCCATTTCCGCCACGCTCTATCCGAAGCTTGGCTACGATCTCGTGAAGGATCTTGTTCCCGTTTCGCTGATCGCCAATGTGCCGCACGTTCTGCTGGTCAATAAAGATCTGGCGGCGAAGTCGGTTCCCGAACTGATTGCGCTCGCGAAGAAGCAGAACGGCGCCCTGAACATCGCATCGCAGGGCAGCGGCACCGTTTCCCATCTTGAAGCGGAACTGCTCAAGAGCATGGCTGGCGTCGACATGACCCATGTTCCTTACCGCGGCAGCGCACCCGCGCTGCTCGACCTGATGGGCGGAAGGGTGCAGGTGATGTTCGACAGCATCGCATCCGCGTTGCCTCACATCCGCGCAGGAAAGCTGCGCGCGATTGCCGTGGCCGCCGCAACGCGCTCGCCCCTGCTTCCGGATCTGCCGACGGTAGCCGAATCCCTGCCGGGCTACAGTGCGCATTCCTGGCTCGGCATCTTCGTTCCCGCGGGAACGCCGAAACCCATCGTCGATCGCCTGCAGCGCGACCTTGCTGCGGTCATCGAGGATCCGAAGGCGCGGGCCAGACTGGTCGAAGCGGGATTCGAACCGAAGAGCAGCACATCGGCGGAATTCTCCAGACTGGTTGCAGAGGAGATGGCCAAGTGGCGGCCAATCGTGAAAATATCCGGTGCTACTCCTGACTAAAGCTTCGCCTGTAACTCTTGAACCACGGAGGACGCGGAGGACGCGGAGGAAGAACGGGAACAAGGAAGATTGATATGGGAGCGCTGGTCGAAGTGAGCGTTTTGCCAAGTTTCACTGCCATTGGTCGTCTATCAAAGAGACAATCCATCCCGTCGCTTTCCTTTTTCTTGCCTTTCCTCCGCGTCCTCCGTGTCCTCCGTGGTTCAAGATCTATAGCTTTGGATTCTGTTTTTATGGTGACGAAATGACTGGACCGTTAAAGGGAATCAAAGTCCTGGATCTGACGCGGGTGCTGGCGGGGCCGCACGCGACGCAGATCCTCGCTGATCTCGGTGCCGAGGTGATCAAGGTCGAAAGGCCGGAGACCGGCGACGACACGCGGGGCTGGGGTCCGCCTTACGTGAAGGACGCGCAAGGCAACGATACGTCGGAGTCCACTTATTTTGTGGCCTGCAACCGCGGCAAGAAATCCATCACGCTCGACCTTGCCGATCCGGCCGGGCAGGAGCGCGTGCGCAAGCTGGCCGGGGAGTGCGACGTGCTGGTGGAGAACTACAAGGTCGGCGACCTTGCCCGCCACGGGCTTGACTATGAATCCCTGCAGAAGCTCCATCCGGGACTGGTTTATTGTTCGATCACCGGATTCGGCCAGACCGGGCCTTATGCGGAACGGCCCGGCTACGATCCGATCGCGCAGGCGATGTGCGGGCTGATGAGCGTGACAGGCGAGCCGGAGGACATGCCGGGCACCACGCCGCAAAGAGTCGGGGTCGCCGTTGTCGACCTGATGGCGGGGCAATATTCGGCGATCGGCATCCTGGCCGCGCTGCTGCACCGGAAACAAACCGGCGAAGGCCAGCACATCGATATCGGCCTGCTCGACGTCGGCGTGGCGTCGATGGCCAACATCGCATCGGCGTACCTCGGCGCCGGCGTGGTCTCGAAGCGCAATGGCGGCGTCCATCCTAGTGTGGTGCCCTCCCAGGTTTTCAGGTGTTCGGATGGTTACGTGATCGTCGCCGCGGCCAACGATGTGCAGTTCAGGAAGCTTTGCGCGGCGGCGGGACAACCGAAGATAGCGCAGGACGAACGCTTCTCCACCAACTCCGCTCGGGTGCGCAATCGCGCGCACTTGGCGCCGATCCTGGAAAGGCTATTCGCGCAGCGCCCGGTGGCCTACTGGAAGGACGAACTGGCGAGAGTCGGAGTTTCCTGCGGCCCGATTTACTCAATCGACCAGGTGTTCGACGATCCGCAGGTCAAGGCGCGCGGGATGGTGGTCGAGGTGCCGTATGCGCCCGCCGGCAGGCTGAAGATGGTCCGCAGCCCGATCAGGATGTCGGCCACACCGGTGGCCTGTGATCTTCCTCCGCCGCTGCTCGGCGAGCACAGCGGCCTGCGCCCATGGCGGGACACGGCAATGACGGTTGACGAAAAGGCGGATCGCTCATGAGCACCCCGGCAGGTCCCCGCTTGGGGTCAGGCCTGCATAATTGCATATTGGCGGGTGAACCAGGTTAATGCGCGCCGGCGCGTGCGTGTCGGTTTTATGCAATTATGCAGGCCTGACCCCAAACGCCTTGAAGCCGGCGGGGCCAGGCCTTGTTATCATCGGCGCTGATCGGCAACGGGAAGGCGGGAGCACAATGAACATCAAGGCGGGAATCCTTGCGGTATTGGCCATCGCCACCGCTCTTGCGGCATCGGGCGCGCGCGCGGCGGAACCGATCCGCATCGGCGTGGTGAACGAGATCACGGGCGTCCAGGCGCAGGCGGGGGAATTCACTCTTTACGGCATCCGGCTGGCGCTGGAGGAGATCAACAATGCCGGCGGGGTGCTGGGCAGGCAGATTGAATTGCAAGTGGAGGACAACCAGAGCACCAACCCCGGCACCGTGCTGGCCTTTTCAAAACTCGGCAGCCGCAAGGACATCGCCGGCATCATCGGGCCGATCCGCAGCACGCAGATCCAGGCGGCGTCGCCGACCATCGCCAAGGCCGGCATCCCGACCATGATCGGGGGAACCGACGCCAGCCTGACGCATGTGAACAACCGCTGGGTGTTCCGCGCGCGTCCGAACGACAGCTATTCCTCGCGCACCATCGCCGATTTCGGCGTCAACACCCTGAAGCTGAAAAACTGGGCCATCGTCCATTCCACCGACGCATTCGGTTCCGGAGGGGCGAAGGCCCTGACGGAAGCCCTCAAGGCCCAGAGCGTCACACCGGTTCTGGACCAGGGCTACACCAATAACTCGCAGGATTTCACCGCCATCGTCTTGGCGGTCAAGAAATCCGGCGCCGACGTTCTTGCTACCTATATGACCAACGAGCCCGATGTCGGCATATTCGCGCGGCAGTTGCGCCAACTCGGCTTCAGCGGCAACTGGATAGGTTCGGGTTCCATCATCGCGGTGACATCGCTGCGGCTCGCAGGGGAGGCCCTGCACGGCAGCTATTCAATTGTCGATTTCACCATCGACGCCAACGATGCCAGCCGCGCCTTCGCCAAGCGCTACCGCGCGAAGTACAACGTCGATCCCGACACCTTCGCCAGTTGGTCGTACGACGCCATGCAGGTCCTGACCATGGCAATCAGGAATGCAAACAGCACCGAGCCCGAGGCGGTTCGCAATGCGATTTTCGCGATCAAGGGTTACAAAGGGCTGGAAGGCACCTATGATTTCGACCAGAACGGCGACGGCCTCCACGGCTACAACATCGTGAAGAACAACGCCGGCAAGATCGAGTTCATGAAACGCGTCGACTTTCCAGCGCAATGACATCTTTGCTTGCGGTCCAGGACATGAAAATGAAATCGCTGCCTTGCCGTGACTGGGCCTTTCCCGGCGTTGCGCTTGCCGGACTCCTATCGCTGCTCCTGGCGGCTTGCGCCGCCCCGGCACCCGCGCCGGTTACCCCGCAGCCAAAGAAACCCGCTGCTTCAACCACCACTCAGCCCTCGCCCAAGCCCGCTCCGCCGGTCGCCCAGCCGGCTCCGAAGCCGGCCCCGCCCGCCACTCCAAAAGCGGCGGAACCCAGGCCCGAGGCCCCGCCGACGAAACTCGGCGCCACGAAAATGACACCCGGGGACGTTCAGGCAATCACGGTCCATCACAACAAAGTACGCGCCGCCGTCGGCGTCGGGCCGCTGAAGTGGTCGCCGACCCTGGCGACTTATTCGCAAAAATGGGCCGACCACCTCGCTGGAAGCTCCTGCAAGATGGAGCATCGCAGCGACAGTCAGTACGGGGAAAACATCACTACTGTCCGGTTAAAACGCGAATAGAGTCAGTTGGTTGAGCGGTACCCC
>CAYODB010000039.1:0-21872 GCA_964402495.1 uncultured Bordetella sp. | reverse complement strand
TGCGGTTCATCTTGTTGATCGTCTCGATCATGTGCACCGGGATGCGGATGGTGCGCGCCTGGTCGGCGATCGAACGCGTGATCGCCTGGCGGATCCACCAGGTCGCATAGGTCGAGAACTTGTAGCCGCGGCGATATTCGAACTTGTCCACGGCTTTCATCAGGCCGATGTTGCCTTCCTGGATCAGGTCGAGGAACTGCAGACCGCGGTTGGTGTACTTCTTGGCGATCGAAATCACCAGGCGCAAGTTGGCCTCGGTCATTTCGCGCTTGGCGCGGCGCGCCTTGGCTTCGCCGGTGGACATCTGGCGGTTGATTTCCTTCAGATCCTTGACCGGGATGCCGACCCGCTTCTGCAGGTCGATCAGGGACTGCTGGTGTTCCACGATCGCCGGGGCGAATCGGCTGAGGACTTCGCTGTACGCCTTGCGCCCCGTGACTTCGCGGCCTACCCAGTTCAGGTCTTCCTCGTTGCCCGGGAAATTCTTGATGAAGTAAGCGCGAGGCATGCCGGACTTTTCGACGCACAGTTCCATGATCGCGCGTTCGTAGGAACGCACTTCCTCGACCAGCCGGCGCAATCCGTCGCACAGGGCCTCGACCTGCTTCGCGGAGAAGCGGATCAGCATCAGCTCGGCGGAAATGTCTTCCTGCGCCTTCACGTAAGGACGGCTGCGCGAGCCGTTCTTGGCCAGCGACTTCATCATCTTGGTGTAGAGCACGCGGATCTTGGCGAAGCGCTCCATCGAATCGGATTTCAGCTGCAGCATGCTGGCGGTGAGTGCGGCGGCGGCGCCCTCCTCGTCTTCTTCCTCGTCCTCGAGGTCGTCCTCCATTTCCTCCTCGGAGACTTCTTCGGCCAGTTCGGCGCCTGCGGGCGCGTTGGGGTCGACCAGTCCATCGACAACTTCATCGATGCGCATTTCGTCGCGCTCGATCTTCTCGGACAGGGAAAGGATTTCGGCGATGGTGGTCGGGCAGGCGGAAATGGCCTGGATCATGTGTTTCAGGCCGTCTTCGATGCGCTTGGCGATCTCGATTTCGCCTTCGCGGGTCAGCAGTTCGACCGAGCCCATCTCGCGCATGTACATGCGTACCGGATCGGTGGTTCGGCCGAATTCGGAATCGACCGTGGACAGGGCCTGCTCGGCCTCTTCCACCACGTCTTCGTCGGGAACAACGGCCGGGGTGGTTTCGTTCATCAGCAACGTCTCGGCGTCAGGGGCTTCGTCGTACACCTGGATGCCCATGTCGTTGATCATGCTGATGATGTTCTCGATCTGCTCGGCATCGAGCATGTCATCGGGAAGATGGTCGTTGATTTCGGCGTAAGTCAGGTAGCCACGCTCCTTGCCGAGGACGATCAGGTTCTTCAGGCGCATGCGCCGGGCTTCAGCATCAATCGGCTGAACCAGGGCCTGCGCTTTTTCCTCTTTCCGTCTTTCCCTTGCCATGTTCCTTAGCCCTTTTAAAACAATTTCTTAGGAATTGTCGCGCAAAAAAGAACCGCGCATTATACCGGAGCCGTTCCTTCAGCAGCAGCTGTCTCCAGGCGGATCTGGACCAGCTCCTTGAATCGCTGCTTCTCTTCGTCGGTCAGCGGCGTCCGCTTGCTCTTCTCCTTCAACGCCTTCAATTCGGCGCTCTTGGTCAGCAGCTGGAATTTGGTCCAGGTCTGTTCGAACTCGGTCTTCAGCCCGACGGCGTCAAGTTCTTCCCACCTCAGACAAACCAGCTCGACCTCGCGCACCAGCGGTTCAAGCGGTCCATCGCGGAAATGCTCCGTAACCGCCCGTATGTCCGGCCGGCTCAGGCACAAGCCATGCAGGCTGGAAAGGAGCTGCATTTCAGAGGGCGACGAATCGCCGGCGGTGCTGTCGGTATGCCCGGACAGCTGGACGGGATCGACCAGGGCGGCAAGGGCGGGGCGGAATACCAGCATCTCGGACAACTGCCTGGCGAGCGAAGGTTTGACCGCATTACGCCGCTCCGAAACATGGCCGCGACTGAAGACTTTGATCTCGAAACTGCGGTCGAGTTCGGATTGCGCAATGCCCGCCAGTTCGGCGATCTGCTTGCGCAGCATCAGCGATAACATGGGGGCGGCCACCTGCTTCACCAGGGGCCTGGCATCCTGCAGGAATTTGGCCCTCCCTTCGGCGGTGCGCATGTCCACCCGGGAAATCAGCTCCGTCACCAGGAACTCCGAGAGCGCGGGGGCTTTGCCGAGCAGCGATTCGAAGGCTTCTTTGCCATGCTCCCGGACGTAGCTGTCGGGGTCATGCTCCGCGGGCAGGAACAGGAAGCGCACCTGCTTGCCGTCCTGAAGCTGCGCAAGGCTGTTCTCCAGCGCCCGCCACGCGGCCTTGCGGCCCGCTGCGTCGCCATCGAAGCAATAGATCACATTCTCGGACTGGCGCAGCAGCTTCTGTACCTGCCAGGGCGTGGTGGCGGTGCCAAGCGTGGCGACCGCATAGCCGATGCCGTACTGCGCGAGGGCCACTACGTCCATGTAGCCCTCGACCACCATGACTTTTCCGGCGTCGCGAATGGCGGCGCGGGCCTGGAACAATCCGTAGAGCTCGCGGCCCTTCTCGAACAACGGCGTTTCCGGGGAATTCAGGTATTTCGGCTCGCCCTGGTCGATCACGCGTCCGCCAAAACCGATGATCACGCCGCGCTGGTTGTGGATCGGAAACATCACGCGGTCGCGGAAGCGGTCGTAGCGCCGGCCTTCCTCGCTCAGGATCACCAGGCCTGCTTCATTCAGCGCCTTCGCCTGATAGTCGGGAAACACCGCCTCCAGGCCCTGCCAGCCGTCGGGCGCGTAACCCAGCCCGTAACGCGCGGCGATGTCGCCGGTCAGGCCGCGATTCTTCAGATAGGCAATTGCCTTCTCGGACGTTTTGAGCTGCGCCTTGTAGAACTGCGCGGCCTTGAGCGTGACTTCCGTCAGGTCTTCCGCCACCTCGACCTTTTCCTGGCGCCGCGGATCGGGCGCCTGCTCCGGTACCGTCATTCCCACCCTGCCAGCCAGGTCCTTGACGGCATCGATGAAGCCCATGCCCTGATGCTCCATGAGGAAGCTGATGGCCGTGCCGTGCGCGCCGCAACCGAAGCAGTGATAGAACTGCTTGGTCTGACTCACGGTGAACGACGGCGACTTCTCGGTATGGAAGGGGCAGCGCGCGGCGAAGTTGGACCCGGCCCGTTTCAGCGGCACGTAGGACTCGACGACGTCCACGATGTCCACCCGGTTGAGAAGATCCTGAATGAAGGACTGCGGGATCATTGGTCTGAATCGTTTTTGGTCATATCCCCGCCGGCCGGGTTCGAAAAACGCCGGATCGAAATTCCCGGTGCAACTCCGGCCTTCGAGGAATTATAGGTCACTTTCCACAGATTTCCGGGGAAGCAAAAACTGCCACGATAGGGCAATTCCGCCTTGATTCAGATCGACTAATTTTCGCAGCAGCCTGCGGACCGCGACTATCCCGCGAGCTTAGCTTTCACCAGGGCCGAGACCTTGCCCATGTCGGCCTTGCCGGCCAGTTGCGGCTTGAGTACGGCCATCAGCTTGCCCATGTCGGCCATGCCCATCGCACCGCTGGTGGCGAGGGCCGCGACGATCGCCGCGTCGACTTCCGTGTCCGACATTGCCTTGGGCATGTAGCCCAGGAGGAGGACGATCTCTGCCTGCTCGACGTCCGCCAGGTCCTGGCGGTTGCCCTTGGTGTACTGCTCGACCGAATCGCGGCGCTGCTTGATCATCTTCTCGATGACCGTGACGATGTCCGCGTCGGTGAGATCCTTGCGTTCGTCGACCTCGCGCTGCTTCACTGCGGCGAGCAGGAGGCGAATCGTTGATAGGCGCGGCGCATCCTTCGCACGCATCGCGGTCTTCATGTCTTCGGTAACGGTGGCTTTGAGGGACATGGCACCCTATATGAGGATGAATTCCAGAAAAGCAAAACGGTGAATGGAAACTCCATTCACCGTTTGGGCGACCGGCTGACTCCGGATCAGTACATCTTCGGCGGAAGCAGCTGGCTGCGCAGGCGCTTGTGGTGGCGCTTCACTGCGGCGGCAAGCTTGCGTTTGCGTTCGGCTGTCGGTTTTTCATAGAATTCGCGCGCGCGCAACTCGGTCAGCAGACCGGTTTTTTCCACGGTGCGTTTGAAGCGGCGCATGGCCACTTCGAACGGCTCATTTTCCTTGACTCGGATCGTCGGCATAAAAGTTAACGCTGTCCTGAAAAGTTGTCGGCTCAAACGAAGGGGCGCATTCTAGCAATAATCCCCTGATTTGGAAATATAACCCGCCGCCTCCCAGGCGCGGCGAAGTGACCGTCCCGGACCCCGCAATTCCCATCTAACCCCCTGACAGTCAAAGACTTATGCTGAGCAAGACCCCATGCTAGTCCTAGGCATCGAAACTTCCTGCGACGAAACCGGCGTCGCCCTGTACGACACCGGCGCCGGCCTGCTCGGCCACATTCTGCATTCCCAGGTGGCGATGCATGCGGAGTACGGCGGCGTGGTGCCGGAGCTGGCTTCCCGCGACCATATCCGCCGCCTGCTGCCGCTGATCCAGGAGCTGTTGCGGGCCAAGGGACGCGAGCTCGGGCAGCTCGACGGCGTTGCCTACACTCAAGGGCCGGGGCTGGCGGGCGCGCTGCTGGTCGGTGCATCCGTTGCGGCCAGTCTGGGGTTCGCGCTGCGCATCCCCGTCATCGGCCTGCATCACCTCGAAGGCCACCTGCTTTCGCCGCTGCTGGCGGAGCCGGCGCCCCGCTTTCCCTTCGTCGCGCTGCTGGTCTCGGGCGGCCATACGCAACTGATGCGGGTGGCCGGCGTCGGCGGCTACGAACTTCTCGGGGAAACCGTCGACGATGCCGCCGGCGAGGCTTTCGACAAGACCGCAAAGCTGCTGGGCCTGCCCTATCCTGGCGGTCCGGCGCTTTCGAAGCTTGCCGACAGCGGCAACCCGAATCGCTTCAGGCTGCCGCGGCCCATGCTGGCCAGCGGCGACCTCAACTTCAGTTTTTCCGGTCTCAAGACCGCCGTGCTAACGCTGACCCGTAACAATGAGATGGACGCGCAAACCAAAGCGGATATCGCGGCCGCGTTCCAGCAAGCCGCGGTGGACGTGCTCGCTGGCAAGGCCGAACGGGCCC
Source organism: uncultured Bordetella sp. (assembly GCA_964402495.1). Classification (GTDB taxonomy): domain Bacteria; phylum Pseudomonadota; class Gammaproteobacteria; order Burkholderiales; family JACQAP01; genus JACQAP01. Next base: position 16,697 of record CAYODB010000039.1, on the reverse strand, counting down.
TGGCGCGCACCGGCCTCGATCAACTGGTCGTGGCGGGCGGCGTCGGCGCAAACCGCCAGTTGCGCGAAGCCCTGTCGGCGCGCGCGAAAAAAGAGGGCTTCACGGTGTTCTATCCGCCGCTGGACCTTTGCACCGACAACGGCGCGATGATTGCGTTTGCCGGCGCGCTGCGCCTGCAGGAACCGGGATCGAGACATGCGGGCCTTGCGCTGAAGCCCTTCGGCGCCCGCGCGCGCTGGGACCTCGAAGAGCTTACGAGCGTTTCGACAACCTGATGCGGCTTTCGCCGCCGCTCACCAAGCGTGAAATGTTGGCGCGGTGGCGCCAGACGAGCATCAACGCCATCACCAGGACCACCCAGGTCAGCGGCCCCCAGCCGAGGAAGTAGAGACTGGCCAGCGGCGACAGGATCGCCGCGACGATCGCCGCGAGCGACGAGTAGCGCGACACCAGCGCCACCACTACCCAGGTTACCAGCACCGACAGGCCGATTCGCCAGTCGATCGCCAGCAGGATGCCTGCGGCGGTCGCCACGCCCTTGCCGCCCTTGAACCTGAAATAAAACGGATAGAGGTGTCCGAAAAACGCCGCCAGCGCAACGGCCGCGAGCGTCGCTTCTCCAACACCGGACTCGCGCGCGAAATAACGCGCCAGGCAGAAAGCGGCCGCGCCCTTCGCCGCATCACCGGCGAGAGTAAGCACGGCGGCAAGCTTGCGGCCCGTGCGCAATACATTGGTCGCGCCGGGATTGCCGGATCCGTAGGTGTGCGGATCCGGCAGCCCGAATAACCAGCTGATCACGACAGCAAAGGAAATCGAGCCGATCAGATAGGAGATCAAAATGAAGATTGCAGTAGCCATATTCGAATTCTATGTTCTGTCGAGGTGCTATCCCCGCGGATGATGCTTCGCGTGCAACTGCTTCAGGCGCTCGCGCGCCACGTGCGTGTAGATCTGGGTCGTCGAAATGTCGGCGTGCCCGAGCAGCATCTGCACCACGCGCAGGTCCGCGCCGTGGTTGAGGAGGTGCGTGGCAAACGCATGCCGCAGGGTGTGCGGCGATATCGGCTTGTTCAGCGCCGCCCGGGCGGAATAACGCCGGATCAGGTACCAGAATGCCTGCCGGCTCATGGATTCGCCGCGTGCAGTGACGAAAAGGGCATCGGTGCGCTTGCCGTCCAGGATTATCGGACGGGCTTCGACCAGATAGCGCCGGATCCACGACAAGGCCTCTTCGCCCAGGGGCACCAGCCTTTCCTTGCTGCCTTTCCCGATGATGCGCACCACGCCCATATCCTGACTCACTTGTGCGACGTTCATGGTCACCAGTTCGGTTACCCGCAGGCCACTGGCGTAAAGCGTCTCCAGCATCGCCTTGTCGCGCAGGCCCAGCACAACATTCACGTCCGGCGCAGCGAGCAGGGATTCGACGTCTTCCTCGGTCAGGCTTTTCGGCAGGCTGCGTGGCAGTTTCGGCGATTCCACCTCCAGGGTCGGGTCGGCGCTGATGCGGCCTTCGCGCAGCAGATACCGGTAGTAACGCTTCAGGCTCGACAGCAGGCGCGCCGCCGAACGCGGCTTGGCGTGGTGATGGAACCTGTGCGCGAGATAGGCGAGCAGGTCGGCGCGTTCGGCGCTGACCAGCGTCCTGGCACGGCTTGCGGAAAGCCAGGCGCCGAACAGGCGCAGGTCGCGCCGGTAGCTGTCCAGTGTATTGCGCGACAGCCCGTCTTCCAGCCACAGCGCATCACAGAATTCGTCGAGCCTGGTGTCATTCGTCGCCATCAATACGCGCCCGGCTTCTCGTGATGCAGCAACCAGCGCTTGATCTCGATCGGCGCGCCACGCCTGGCGTTCATGAAACCGCCGATGCCCTGGCTGGCAACGACACGATGACAGGGAATCAGGATCGGAATGAGGTTGGCGCCGCAAGCGGTGCCAACGGGGCGCGGCGCCGAGCCGATTCTCTTCGCCACCTCCTTGTAGGACAGGACCGATCCTGGCGAAATCGCGTGCACCGCTTTCCACACCCTCTTCTGGAAGTCCGTGCCATCGTAGTCGAATGGCAGGTCGAATTCGAACGACGGCTTCTTCAGGTAGGCGGACAACTGCCGGCAGACTTCGCGGGCGAAGGCGGTCTGCGGTTTCAGCGTCGCCACCGCGCGCGGCAGATACTCGATTCCAGTGACGCGTTCGCCGATCGTGCGGATCCCGAGCACGGCGAAAGGCGCCGCCAGCTTCGCCTGGTAGGACTCAAGCAGCGAGTTCACGGCGCAGTTTCTGCCCGATCGCCACGACGGCGATCAACACCAGTCCCAACCCGTCTGTGATCGCTCCTGGATAGACCAGCAGCAACCCGGACGCGATCAGCAGGTAACGCTCGATGCGCGTGGTCGCCCTGAGAAACCAGCCCTGCACGCCGGCCGCCAGGGCGACAATGCCCACCGCCGCCGTTGCGACGGTCAGCACAGTCTGCCAGAGCGTGCCCTTCAGCAACAGGCCCACGCCAGCCGGATCCAGCACGAACATGAACGGAACCAGAAATGCGGGCAACGTGTATTTCCAGGATTGCAACGTCGTCTTGTAGGGATCGCCGCCAGTGATGGCCGCGGCGGCAAAAGGCGACAACGCGGTCGGCGGCGACACTTCCGACAGCACCGCATAATAGAACACGAACATGTGCGCCGCGTAGTCGGGCACGCCGACGTGAACCAGCGCGGGCGCGGCGATGACGGCGCAAATGATGTAAGAGGCGGTGACCGGAACCGCCAGCCCGACGACCCACACCACCAGGGCGGTGTAAACCGCCGTCAGGAACAGGCTGCCGCCAGCAAAGCCGACCACGATCGCACTGAACTTCAGTCCCAGCCCCGTCAACGTAACCACGCCGACGATAACCCCGGCCGCCGCGCAGGTCGCGGCCACATTGAGCACGCCGGTGGAACCGGCCGCGAGCGCGGCGACCAGCTTGCGCGGAACCAGGGCGGATTCACGCCTGATGAAACTTGCCGCGAAAGCGACTACGGTTGCCCAGAATACGGCCATCACCGGGGAAAAACCCACGAGCAGCAGCACGACAATTGCGACCAAAGGCAGGAAATAATGCGCCCCCCGCCGCAGCAGGGAAGCGTAGCTCTCGGTCCGCGCCACAGCCTCCGCCGCACCGAATTTGCGCCCGTCGAACTCCACCATCAGGAACAGCGACATGTAGTACAAACACGCGGGGATGATCGCCATCATCACCACGTCGAGATAGGAGGTCTTCAGGAACTCGGCGATCAGGAACGCCGCGGCGCCCATTACCGGCGGGCACATGATGGCCCCGAGGCCGCCGGCGGCCAGCAACCCGCCCGCGTTGTTTTTCCCGTAACCGGCTTTTGACAGCATCGGATAGGCCACCGAGCCGAGGGTCACCGTGGTCGCCACGCCGCTCCCCGATACCCCGCCCAGGAGAAACGAAGCCAGTACTACGCTGCGTCCCGCACCATTGCGCCGGCGTCCCATCAACGCCACGGAAAAATCGATGAAGTACTTTCCCGCGCCCGATTGCGCGAGGAACGCGCCGAAAATCGTGAACAGGATGATCAGCGTCGAGGAAACATCGACAGCCGGTCCGAAAATGCCTTCGAGCGTGAGCACCATGTGGCCGACCAGCCGGAATACGTCGTAGCCACGATGCGTCCATGGCGGCGGCAGCCAGGACCCGAGCATCGCATAGGCGATGAATGCCAGCACCACCGCGGGCATGATCCAGCCGGAGGCGCGGCGCACCGCTTCGAGCACCAGCAGGATGAGGACGACGCCGACCACCAGGTCCGCATGATTCGGCGACGTTGCGCGGTCGGCCAACGCATCGCCGCCGGCAATGATGTAACCAATTGAAGCGGCGGAGATCGCGGCCAACACCCAGTCCCACCAGCCGATCCGGTCCCGCAGGCGCGCAATTATCGGAAAGCTGAGGAAAGAGAGTACGAGCACGAAACCGACGTGCACCGGCCGCAGGGTGTTCGCCGGCACGATTCCGTAGGCGGCGTAGAGATGGAACAGGGACATGACCACGGCCAGCACCGTGATCAGCATCGCAACCGGGCCGATCAGCCTGTGGGTCGCGCCTTCTTCCTCTTCCACGAACTTCGCCGCCTGCGCGGCGCCTGCCGCAGCCTTGCCTGGCTCCAAGTGCCCTCCGCTGCGCGGCGTTTCGCCGCCGCCTATTCGATCTGCACGCCTTTTTCGCGATAGTAGCGCAGCGCACCCGGATGGAACGGCACGGGCGAAAATTTTCCGGACTGGTTCGACAGGTTGATGTGGCCGGCTTCCTTGTGGACCGCAACCAGCGCCTGCTTGTGCTCGAACAGCACCTTGACGATGTCGTAGGCCAGCGCTTCAGGCATGCTCTCCGCCACGACAAGGATGTTCCAGACGGTCAGATTGCGGTTCTCGCGAAGCATGCCCGTGTAGACGTCTTTGGGGATCACGGTTTCGCTGTACATCGGTCCGTATGCCGCATTCAATTTTCCGGCGACGTCGGCGTGGTCGAGGAAACGGATCGTGGTACCGGGTGTGGCCGCGAGATCGCTCACCGCTGCGGTGGGCAGTCCGCCAACCCAGAAAAAGGCATCGATCTTGCGGTCTTTCATCGCGTTGACCGACTCCGCGACGGACAAGCGTTCGCGCGCCACGGCATCGAGCAGGCCGTAACTTTGCAGGACGCGCAGCGCCAATACCTCGGACGCACTGCCAGGAGAGCCGAGCGAGACGCGTTTACCTTTCAGGTCCTGCATGCTTTTAATTCCTGTCCCGTCCACGGTGACGACATGCGTGCGGTTGGGATAGAGCACCGCGAGCGTGCGAACCGCCAGCTTGCCGTCCCGGAACTTGTCCTTACCGCTATGGGCGTCCCAGGCAACGTCCACCATGGAAAACGCGATGTCGGTGCGATTGCTGCCGACCAGCTTGAGATTATCGATGGATCCGCCGGTGACTTCGGACGTCACCTGGTAACCGGACAGGTTCTGGCTGAGGATGTTCGCGAATCCGCCGCCCAGCGGGTAGTAGACACCGCCCGTGCCCCCGGATGCGATCGAAAGCATCTTCTTGTGCTCGCCGCACCCGGAAAACAGCGAGAACGCACAGGCACCGGTCAGCAGCAGCGCGGCTGCGCGCGAAAACGGAAATCGCAGGAAAGAGGGCACCGTAAGCAAAGGCATTCTGGGAAAAGGGACGCGGCATTGTAGCAACGATGCCGGCTGCAGGCCGGGGCGTGACGCGGCTATACTTGGCGCGCCGCCGCATTGGCCAGAATCGCCACATCTACCTGAATCCCTGCCACCCGGTTCCGAGATCAACGTGCCCGATCCCAATCCCCCCGCAATATCCCTGGGAACACTGGACCAGCTCCAGCCGCACGTGGGTGACCGCCTGCAACTCGAGCTGTTGGCGGATGTTGCGCGCGGCGGCCCGTATTTCACGCTACTGATCGGCTACGTCCCCGGCCACAGCGTGCTGGTGCGAACGCCGCTGATGCAGAATGTGCCGGTGCCGGTTCGCGAAGGCGATCCGGTACTGGTGCGCACTTTCTCGGGACGGCACGCATCCTCCTTCGAGTCGACGGTCACGCGCGCCTGCCGTTCGCCGTTCCCTTACCTGCACCTCGCGTATCCGCAAACCGTCAGACAGACATTGATCCGCGGCGCAATCAGGGTGCGCGTAAACCTTGCCGGGACCGCACTCAATCCGGACTACACGGATTCCGACCTGCCCAACCCAATCACGATTGCCGATCTGAGCGTGTCGGGGGCGCTGCTCCAATCGCATACGGCGCTCGGCGAAACCGGAAACAAGCTCGAACTGGCCTTCAAGTTCCTGGTGCAGCCGAACAATTACGAGGTCCGGCTTACAACTTCTGCCGATATCCAGAGCTTGCGCAATTCGCGCCAGGGTAACGACGACACTTTTGTGCATGGCGTGCGCTTCCAGCATCTGCACACCACCGAATCCCTGCTGCTGCAGAGCTTCATCCAGCAGATCGTGCTTGACGACCGTTCCAGCGTGGTATGAGCCGCGTCTGACGGCGAAAACGAGCGCCCAACAAAGTAAAAAAGGCGGCCAATGGCCGCCTTTTCGTTTTACGCTGGAACTGCTTATTCCGCTGCGGTCTCGGCAACAGTAGCGACTTCGAGCTTTTCGCGGATACGCGCCGACTTGCCCGAGCGATCGCGCAGGTAATAAAGCTTGGCGCGGCGCACATCGCCGCGGCGCTTCAGTTCGATGCTGGCGATCAGCGGCGAGTAAGTCTGGAAAGTCCGCTCGACGCCTTCTCCCGATGAGATCTTGCGCACGATGAAGGAGGAGTTCAGTCCTCGATTGCGCTTCGCGATCACTACACCTTCATAGGCCTGGACGCGCTTGCGGTCGCCTTCGACCACGCTCACGTTCACGATCAACGTATCGCCCGGCGCGAAGTTGGGGATGGTCTTGCCCAGGCGGGCGATTTCTTCCTGCTCGATTTTTTGTATGAGGTTCATTTCATCATCTCCTGCGTTTCTTTCGATTCCGTTCTGTCTTCCCGCCTGGTGTCTTCCCGCTTGTATTCTTCCAGCAGCCTTGCCTGATCCGGTGTGAGCCGGATTTTTTCCAGCAGCTCCGGCCGCCGCTGCCAGGTCCGTCCCAGTGCCTGCTTCATCCGCCAGGTTTCGATCTCGGCATGATGTCCGGACAACAGCACCGCCGGAACGGCTTTGCCACCATAGACCTCGGGCCGCGTGTAGTGCTGACAGTCCAGCAGCCCTGCAACGAATGAATCCTGCTGCGCCGATTCGGCGTCGTTCAACACGCCAGGGATGCGCCGGATCAATGCATCCATCAGCACCATCGCCGGCAGTTCACCTCCGGACAGGACGTAATCCCCGATCGAGATTTCGTCCTGCACTTCGGCTTGCAGAAGGCGCTCATCCACGCCTTCATAACGCCCGGCCAGCAACACCAGTCCTTCGTAACTGCCCAGTTCCTCGGCGACCTTTTGCGTCAGCGGCCGTCCCTGCGGCGACAGGTAGATCGTCCGCGAGCTTTTGATGCCACTGCTTGTCTGCCTCTGCCGCGCCGCCCGCATCGCCTTGGCCAGCGGCTCCGCCGCCATCACCATGCCGGGACCGCCGCCGTAAGGCCGGTCGTCCACGCTGCGATAGGCGTTGGTGCTGAAATCCCGCGGATTCCACAGCACCAGCTGATAAAACCCCTTGTCGCGCGCCCTCTGGGTGATGCCGCTGTCCGTGAGGGCAACGAACATTTCCGGGAACAGCGTGACGACGTCGAAATTGATCATCGCCCCATCCCCTCAGTAATCCGTTTCCCACTCCACGACCAGCCGCCTTCCAGCAACGTCGACTTCGACGATCACACTGGAGATGAACGGAATCAACCGCTCCCTGTCGCCTTCCAGCACCAGCACCTGGTTGGCGCCGGTATCCAGCAGGCTGGCCACCTTGCCCAGCTTTTCCCCGCGCGGGTTCGAAACTTCCGCGCCCAGGAGATCGCGCCAGTAAAACTCGTTCTCGCCGGTTTCCGGCAACTCGGACCGCGGTATCGCGATGTCCGAGCCTTTGAAGGCGGCCGCACCTTCGCGGTCGTCGCAGCCTTCCAATCTTGCGATCACGGTCATGCCGTGAACCGCCATTTCCGCCACCCGCCGGGGTTTCCACTCCCCATCGCGGCCCACCCACCATTCGGGATAGTCGAGCAGTCCTTCAGTTTCGTGGGTGAACGGCTGAACCTTGACCCAGCCCTTGATGCCATGCGGGACGCGTATGCGCCCCATCACCACCATGGATTCAGGCAGTTTTGGCCGACTCGCCAAATTTCTTGACCAGGCGCGCTGCCGTATCCGACAGCTTGGCGCCCTTGCCTTGCCAGTAAGTCAGACGATCCATCTGGATGCGCAGTGATTCTTCCCCTCCGGAAGCCTTGGGGTTGTAAAAACCGACGCGCTCGATGAAACGGCCATCACGCGGATTGCGCGAGTCCGCGACTACCATATTGAAAAACGGGCGCTTTTTGGCACCCCCGCGCGAAAGCCGAATAACTACCATGAGGTCTACCCCCGAAAGCGAAGCGCGCGATTTTACGCCGCTTATTCCAGGGTGTGCAAGGGGATTCTGGGCGTTGGAGAGGCTTATCCTGGCCCCCGGGCGCCCGCGTAACCGCAGGAAAACCCTCTATTTTTCAGCTTCGCCCGGCATGCCGGCGTGGAAAACCTGGTCGAGGAAACTCACCACCACTTTCACCAGTTCGTCTTCCTTGCCCTCGAAGAAGTGCAGGGCTTCGGGAACGATGACCTGCTGGGAGCCGGGCACCTTGTCGATTTGCTTCTTGCGTTCGTAGGCGCCGACCTGGGTGATCTCCCAGTCCTTGCTGCCGAAAACGTCGAGCACCGGAATCTTGATCCTGAACATTTCCTCCAGGCCGTTGATGATGCCGATGAATGCCCAGGCCTTCACCGGCACCTGGTCCGCCTTGATCAGGTAGTAGTTCGCCATAGTCGCGCCAAGACTGTGGGAAACGATGCCGACGTTCTTGTAGCCCTTGTCACGCAGGAATCTGGCTGCGAGCTCGTAGCGCTCCGCCCCGTCGCCGTAGGTAGGGATGTAGTCGCCGACCTTGGCGCCAGGCCCGAGTACGGGCAACTGGATCGAAAGAGTCGTGTAACCGGCCTCGGCAATCCTGGTGCGCAATGCGCCATAGAGTTCGAAGTCGGGATTCCAGCCGCGGCCATGCCCGATGACCACCGCACCGCGCGGCTTTTCCGCGAGCGTGTAGAGCCCAAGGAACTCGTGCCCGCTCTTCTGCTTGATCCACACCGGGTCGCCGACGAGGACCGCCGGCAGGATCTGGTCGGACCAGCGCTTTTCCCGCTCATAGTCCATCGCGAACGCCGACAAACACAAGGCGAGCATCAGGATCGCAACCAGGATTCGAATCATTTCGGGAGAGTCCTTTTATGAGGCCGGGCATTGTACCCGGGGGTTAGCGCGTGTTCGACCGGCGAGGCGCCATTGGGGTTCCTGCTGGATGGTGCGCCGGCCCGGCCGGGAACTCAGCGCATGCCGGGAAACATGCCTTTCATGCCCCGCATCATCTTCTGCATGCCGCCCTTGCCCATCATTTTCATCATTTTCTGCATCTGCTCGAACTGGCTCAGCAAGCGGTTGACCTCCTGAACCGAAACCCCCGCACCGGTGGCGATGCGGCGCTTCCGGGAGGCCTTGATCAGTTCCGGCTTCGTGCGCTCCTGTGGCGTCATGGAATCGATGATGCCGACGGTCCGGCCGATGACCTTGTCATCCATCGCTCCGCCCTTGCCGGCCGCCCCCTGCGCTGCCTGGGCGAGCTGCGCCGGAAGCTTGTCGATCAAGGCGTTGAGTCCGCCCATTTTTTTCATCTGCTGCATCTGGCTGCGAAAATCCTCAAGGTCGAAGCCCTTGCCCGACTTCACCTTCTTTGCGAGTTTTTCCGCCTCATCCATGTCGACGGTGCGGCGCGCCTCTTCCACCAGCGCCAGCACATCGCCCATGCCGAGGATGCGGGCGGCGAGCCTGTCCGGGAAAAATGGTTCCAGGCCGTTGAGTTTTTCCGAGACGCCGATGAACTTGACGGGCTTCCCCGTCACGTGGCGCACGGACAGCGCCGCGCCGCCGCGCGCGTCGCCGTCGAGCTTGGTCAGCACCACACCGGTTAGCGGCAGGGCCTCGCCGAAGGCCTTTGCCACGTTGACCGCATCCTGGCCCTGCATGGAATCCACCACGAACAGGGTCTCTATCGGCTGCAGCGTCTGATGCAGGCGGCGGATCTCCTGCATCATCGCCTCGTCCACTGTGAGCCGGCCAGCGGTATCGACAATCAGGACATCGTGATAGTGCTTGCGCGCGTAATCCAGCGCGCCGGCAGCGATGTCTTCCGGCTTCTGGCCGATGTTCGAGGGAAACAATTCGACGCCCACCTGGCGCGCCAGCGTCGCCAGCTGCTCGATCGCCGCCGGACGGTATGTGTCGCAGCTGACCAGGAGGACTTTCTTCTTCTGCTCGAGCAGCAGTTTCGCCAGCTTGCCCGTGGTAGTGGTCTTGCCGGAACCTTGCAGGCCCGCCATCAGGATCACCGCGGGGGGTACGGTTGCGAGATTCAGCGCATCGTTCTGGCTGCCCATCAGTTCGCTGAGTTCGCGATGCACGACGCCGACCAGTGCCTGGCCCGGCGTCAGGCTGCCGACGACTTCCTCGCCGATTGCCTTTTCCCTGACGCGCGCGACGAAGTCTTTCACCACCGGCAGGGCAACGTCCGCCTCGAGTAACGCGACCCGGACCTCGCGCAATGCGTCCTGGATATTGGCTTCGCTCAGGCGCGCCTGACCGCGCAGTGTCTTGACGACACCGGCAAGCCGGTTGGTAAGACTGTCAAGCATTCGGGATTTCCTCGGAGTAATGCGGGAATGGGGATGATGTAGACTTGCCACAACAAAATCAGCATTCCTTCGATGAACACCATTTTACTTTATCTGCTGGCGAGCCTCGGTTATGTCGCGCTCGCATTCGTGTTCTGGCGCAACGCCCACCCGGTCGGCTCCGCGCAAACCGCGCCCGCGCCGCGTTGGGCTCATGCGGCGTTGATCCTGCCACTGCTGCTGCACGCCATCGTCCTGGGACGCAGCATGTTCGCCGACGACGGTTTCTACCTGGGCGTCGGCACGGCGGTGTCGTTGATCTTCTGGCTCACCGCGCTGATCTACTGGTTCGGCAGTTTCTTCTACCGCCTCGAAGGCCTGCAGGTCATAGTGCTGCCCGCCGCGGCGCTGCTGTCGATGCTGCCTCTCGCGTTGCCACCCGCGCATCCGCTGACCAATACTCACCTGGCCGCGTTCCGGGCCCACCTGGTCATTTCGCTGCTGGCTTACAGCCTGTTCACGATTGCCTCCCTGCACGTGCTCATGATGGCGATGATGGAACGGCGCCTGCATCGCGGCAACCTGCCGCGTTTCCTGCAGGGCCTGCCGCCGCTGCTTGTGATGGAGGAGCTGCTGTTCCGCATCATCGCCGCGGGCTTCGTGCTGCTCACTCTGACGCTCGGCAGCGGCATCCTGTTTTCCGAGGAACTTTTCGGCAAGCCGATGCAGCTGACGCACAAGACCGTGTTCGGCATCCTGTCGTGGATCATTTTCGGTGCGTTACTCGCGGGCCGCGCGCTGTACGGCTGGCGCGGACGCATCGCAATGCGCTGGACGCTGACCGGTTTTCTTTCCCTGGTTCTCGCTTACATCGGCAGCAAGTTCGTGCTGGAAATCGTGCTCAACCGCTGAGGTGCACGCACGCCCTCCCCCGGCCGGCGCCTGCTTGACACCGCCGCGCACGCTCCCGATACTGAAACGGTCTCAAGACTTGGTGGTGGCCCCGCTTGGATGAAATTGCACTTTCCACGTTGTTGATTGCGTTGGTCGTACTGCTAGTCATCTCCGCGTTCTTCTCGATTTCCGAAACAAGCATGATGGCGCTCAACCGCTACCGGTTGCGCCACCTCGCCAAGACCGGCCACCGTGGCGCCCGCCTGGCGTCGCAGCTGCTCTCCAAAACCGACCGCCTGCTTGGCGTGGTTTTGCTCGGCAACAACCTGTTGAACGCCGCCGCTGCGGCACTGGTTACGGTCATCGTGTTCAGGATGTTCGGCGAAAGCGAACTCGCGTTGACGATGGGCACCCTCCTCGTGACTTTCTTCATCCTCGTGTTCAGCGAAATCAGCCCCAAGGTGATGGGCGCAAGTTATCCAGAGCGCATCGCGTTTCCCGCCGCCTATGTCCTTACACCACTTCTCAAACTGGTGTATCCGATCGTCTGGTTCGTGAACCTTTTCGTGCGCGGCCTGCTGTGGAGCCTGCGCCTGACGCCGCAGTCGAACCAGAACCACACCCTGAGCATGGAGGAATTGCGCACCCTGGTTCTGGAGGGCGGCAATTTCCTGCCGCAGAAGCATCAGAAGATCCTGCTCAACCTCTTCGACCTGGAGTCGATCACCGTGGAGGACGCAATGACGCCACGCATCCAAATCGAAGCAGTCGACATCACTGCGCTGCCGGATGTTATCCGGCACCAGATATCGACGTCGAACCACACGCGGGTGCCCGTGTACCGCGAACGCCTGGATGACATCATCGGCATCGCCCACGTGCGCAAGGTCCTCAACCTGTCGGAGGGCGAGGAGTTCGATGCGCAAACGTTGAAGGAATCGATGCGCGAGCCCTATTTCATCCCCATGGGCACGCCGCTGCTGACGCAGCTGCAGAACTTCCAGGAACAGCAGGACCGCATGGGTCTGGTGGTGGATGAGTACGGGGAACTGAAGGGGCTGCTTACGCTGGAAGACATCCTTGAGGAGATCATCGGCGAGTTCACCACCCAGTCGCCGCTGCAGCAGACCGCACGGTTCCGGCGCGCCGAGGACGGCAGCATCCTGGTCGAGGGCGGCAGCACCCTGCGCGACCTGAACCGCAAGCTCGGCTACAAATTTCCGCTCGACGGGCCGAAAACCCTCAACGGCCTTATTCTCGAGCACCTTCAGGACATCCCTGAACCGGGTACCAGCGTCAAGATCGCGGGCTACCCATTGGAAATCCTTCAGACCCAGGACAGGGTGATCAAGTCCGTACGACTTTTACCGCCGGATGAACAATAAAAATCAGTGGGTTTAGGCGAATTTCTCGTTCTTTACTTTAACGGTTGACCGGTGCATCATTCGCCTGTTTCCGTACCTGATTAAAGATGGGGTAAGTCTATGGCTACCGCAGCAATCGGATCGCGCGACAAGATCAAGGAATACACCTTCCTCTGGGAAGGCAAGGACAAGTCCGGGCGCCTGATCAAGGGCGATATGAAGGCCGGCGGCGAAGCCGTGGTCAACTCCACCCTGCGCCGCCAGGGCATTCAGGTCGTCAAGATCAAGCGCCTGCGCGCCGGCATCGGCGGCAAGGTCAGCGACAAGGACATCACTTTCTTCACCCGCCAGCTGGCAACGATGTTGAAGTCCGGCGTCCCGCTCCTGCAGGCCTTCGACATCGTAGGTAAGGGGCACGCCAATCCCGCGGTGGCCCGTCTGCTGATGGACATCAAGAACGAGGTCGAAACCGGCAACAGCCTGACTGCAGCCTTCCGCAAGTATCCCCTTCACTTCGATCCGCTGTTCTGCAACCTGGTCGCCGCCGGAGAGCAGGCCGGTATCCTAGACAGCCTGCTGGACCGCCTGGCCACGTACAAGGAAAAGATCCTCGCGATAAAGAGCAAGATAAAGGCCGCGCTGTTCTACCCGATCTCGATCATCGTGGTCGCATTCGTCATCACCGCGATCATCATGATTTTCGTGATCCCGGCGTTCAAGAACCTTTTCACCAGTTTCGGCGCCAATCTCCCGGCCCCGACGCTGATGGTAATGGCGATGTCCGACTTCTTCGTAAAGTACTGGTGGGCGATATTCGGTGGGTTGGGGGGCGGCGTCTGGTTTTTCTTTTACACCTGGAAGCGCTCTGTGAAAATGCAGATGGTCATGGACCGACTGGCGCTCAAGTTCCCGATCTTCGGCGCGGTCATCCGCAAGGCGACTATCGCGCGCTGGACGCGGACCTTGTCCACGATGTTCGCTGCCGGCGTGCCGTTGGTCGAAGCCTTGGATTCGGTGGCCGGCGCCGCAGGCAACTACGTTTACTTCGAAGCCACCAAGAAGATTCAGAAAGAGGTCAGTACCGGCACCAGCCTTACGGTGGCGATGACCAATGCGAACGTGTTTCCGAGCATGGTGATCCAGATGGTGGCCATCGGCGAAGAATCCGGCGCACTGGACGGCATGCTCAGCAAGGTCGCCGATTACTTCGAGCGCGAGGTCGATGACGCCGTCGAGGCGCTGTCCAGCCTGATGGAGCCGATGATCATGGTGGTGCTGGGTGTGCTGATCGGCGGCATGGTGATCGCGATGTATCTGCCGATCTTCAAGATGGGCCAAGCCGTGTAGGCGGCGCGTGCCCGAAGAACACACGCGCCCGACGAGTTCGGGCGCTTTTTTTATCAAAGCGGCGCCGTGGCCGCGAAACGAGAATTCCGGCCCATGTCCTTGCTAAACGTACTGCGTAACGAACCGGCGATACTGGCCCTGGTCTGTACACTGGCAGGCCTGCTGGTCGGCAGCTTTCTGAATGTCGTGATCCACCGGCTACCGAAAATGCTCGAGCGCGAGTGGGATTCCCAGGCTGCCGACCTGCTGGAACAGCGGGACATGGCAGAGCCCGCCGCGAAGCTCAGGCAAGGAACGGACAAGACCGCCTACAACCTGGTTACGCCGCCCTCGACCTGCCCACACTGCGGCCATCGCATCCGCGCCCATGAGAATGTTCCCATACTCAGCTATCTTTTCCTGCGTGGCCGTTGCTCGGGTTGCAAGGCGCGCATCAGCATCCGCTATCCCATCGTGGAAGCGGTCAGCGGCATCGTGGCAGGCTACATCGGGTGGCGTTTCGGGCTGACGCTGACCATGACCGGCGCATTGATCTTTGCCTGGTCGCTGATCGCCCTCACGGTAATCGACATCGATACCCAGCTGCTCCCGGACGACATTACCCTGCCGCTGCTCTGGCTCGGACTCCTCGTCAATCTGATCGGCGGTTTCGTGCCTTTGCAATCGGCCGTCATTGGCGCGGTGGTCGGCTACCTCTCGTTGTGGTCCATCTATTGGCTTTTCAAACTGACCACAGGCAAGGAAGGAATGGGTTACGGTGACTTCAAGCTGCTTGGGGCGATCGGCGCTTGGCTGGGTTGGAAAATGCTTCCCGCCGTCATACTTCTGTCTTCGCTGGTCGGTGCCGTTGTCGGCATCTCCCTTATAGTTTTTGCACGGCACGGCCGCAATACGCCTATCCCCTTCGGCCCATATCTGGCAGTCGCCGGATTGATCGCGATGTTCTGGGGCGAAACAATCAACCGGACTTACCTGCAGCTTTTCTGAACATGGCCTACCTGGTCGGTCTCACCGGAGGCATCGGATCTGGCAAAACCACAGTTGCGAACCTGTTCGCGAAGTTGGGCGCCGGTCTCGTGGATACCGATGAAATTGCCCAGACTCTGACCGGTCCCCACAGGGAGGCCGTCGCCGAAATCGGTCGCCGATTCGGCGCCGAGTATGTAACCGCCGACGGTGCGCTGGACCGCAATCGCATGCGCCAACGCGTGTTCAGCAATGTCCAGGCACGTGGTGAGCTTGAAACTATACTGCATCCGCTCATTCGCCAGGAAAGCAGGCGCCTGATCGCAGCAAACCCGGCGCCCTATGTGATGGTGGTAGTGCCCCTGCTGCTGGAGTCTGGAAATTACCGCGAATTCGTCCACCGCATTCTGGTCGTGGATTGCGATCCTGAAGTGCAAGTCGCCCGGGTGATGCAGCGCAACGGGCTGACCCGTGAGGAAGTCCTTGCAATCATGGTCGCACAGCTTCCAAGGGCCGAGCGCCTGCGCAATGCCGACGACATTGTGCACAACGACACCGATCTGGAAGCTCTGCATCCGCAGATCCTGCCGCTGCACAAGAAATACTTGAAGTTCGCTCGCCAGGAATGATTTGCCGCATGGCCTCCAAGCGTGAATACCTCGGCTTCGGCTTTATTTTTCTGGGCTTTTCGGCAATACTTGCCCCTACTCCGGCAGCCCCACCCGCATCGTGATCAGCTACGAGTTCCCGCTCAACGAGAGGATCCGCACTCTGCTGCGTCTGGAGGACCTGTACCAGCGCGCGGGTTACTTCGCGTCCAAGGACGACCCGGAGGAACATCACGTCGCCCTGACTTCGCTGTTCGAAATTCTCGACGTCGGCGGTCGCGCTGACCTGAAATCCGACGTGATGCAGGAGCTCGAACGCCAGAAACAGCATCTCGATTCTCTGCGCAGCAATCCGGCCATCTCCCAGCAGGCCCTCGATTCAGTTCTGGCCGATATTGAAAAGGCCGTGTCCGACCTGTTCCTGTCCTCCGGGAGGACCGGCCAGGAGCTTCGCGAGAACGAATGGTTGATGGGCATCAAGCAGCGTTCGGCGATTCCCGGCGGGGTATGCGAATTCGACCTGCCTTCCTATCACTATTGGCTGAATCAGAGCGCGGACGCACGGCGGCTGGACCTGAACGAATGGCTGGCGCCGTTCCTGCCGATCCGCAACGGCGTGCGGATCATCCTCAAACTGCTAAGGGAGAGCGGCAAGACCAGCAGCCAGATCGCGCACCAGGGCGTCTATCAGCAGACCATGGCCGGAAGGCTGGCGCAAATGCTGCGGATACGCCTGGAAAGCAACTACGACTGTGTTCCCGAAATCAGCGCCAACAAATATGCGCTGAATGTCCGCTTCACCGCATCAATCGGCAGTCAGCGCCGCACCAGCGTCGAAGACGTGAATTTCGAGCTGACCTTCTGTAACCTGTAGCATCGTCTTTTGCCGTCCAACGGCGTCCCGCCGTATATCCTAAGTCCCTATCAAACAAAGTCTTTTCGTCCTATACTGCTCAGAAGGGTTCACCGGCATCCGGTGGTTGTTGAGTAGCTAGATGAGTAGCCAGACGGCAAGTGAGTAGCTAGAAATAGCCTGGCTACTCAGCCATAGGCAAAGGGCAAAGTCATGGGAACGATACGCGACGTGCA
>CAYODB010000038.1:0-22379 GCA_964402495.1 uncultured Bordetella sp. | reverse complement strand
GGTCTGGGTGACCGAGATTGACCCGATCTGCGCATTGCAGGCGGCGATGGAAGGCTACCGCGTGGTGACGATGGACTATGCCGCCGACAAGGGTGACATATTCGTCACCGCGACCGGCAACTACCATGTGATCACGCACGACCACATGAAGAAAATGAAGGACCAGGCCATCCTCTGCAACATCGGCCACTTCGACAACGAGATCGACATCGGCTCGGCCAAGCAATACCAGTGGGAGAACATCAAGCCCCAGGTCGACCACGTCATTTTCCCGGCCATGGACGGAAAGCCCGCGAAACGCATCATCCTGCTGGCCGAAGGCCGGCTGGTTAACCTCGGCTGCGGCACCGGCCATCCGAGCTACGTGATGTCCTCCTCGTTCGCCAACCAGACCATTGCCCAGATCGAACTGTTCACCAATACCGCGAAGTATCCGGTGGGCGTGTATGTCCTGCCCAAGCATCTGGACGAAAAAGTCGCGCGCCTGCAACTGAGAAAACTCAATGCGCAGTTGTCGGAGCTTACCGATGCCCAGGCGCGCTATATCGGCGTATCCAGGCAGGGGCCGTACAAGGCGGACCACTACCGTTATTGATTGCACCACAGATACCCTGGCGAAGCCCGGAGTACCTTTTTAGGCACAGAGATCACCACAGAGGCACAGAGATACAGAGAAGATCCAGGCAGACCGAATTGCCAGGCCGCCAAAACACCATGAAAAGTGGGAACAGTCCGTTCGTCGCATCTGAGTTGGCGTTCGCGGTGCGTTCCGGATTTCTCGGTGCCTCTGTGTCTCTGTGGTAACTCAAATGCAGAATTCCCGAATTTTCTCCTTCGAGTTTTTTCCTCCCAAGACGCAAGAGGGGAAAGCCAAGCTGCGTGCGACCTGGCAGCAGTTGGCGCAGTTGAAGCCGCGCTTTTTCTCGGTCACCTTCGGCGCCGGCGGTTCGACGCAGCAGGGGACCCTGGAGACCGTGATGGAAATCCGTGCTGCCGGCCAGAACGCGGCGCCGCACCTTTCCTGCGTGGCATCCAGCAAGGCGGAAATCGCCGGAATTCTCGATCGCTACAAGCAAAGCGGCATTCGCCACGTCGTCGCATTGCGCGGTGACCTGCCGTCCGGACAGGCTTCGAGCGGTGAACTGCGCTACGCAAACGAGCTTGTCGCCTTTATCCGCGAGACAACGGGCGACTGGTTTCACATCGAAGTCGCCTGTTATCCGGAATACCATCCGCAGACGCACAACGCGGCCGACGAGATGAAGAACTTCAAGCGCAAGATCGACGCCGGCGCGAATTCAGCGATCACGCAATATTTCTATAACACCGATGCCTACTTCAGGTTCGTCGACGGTTGCGAGGCGGCGGGCATCACGGTACCGATCGTACCCGGCATCATGCCGATCGGAAATTTCTCGCAGCTGGCGCGCTTCTCGGATGCCTGTGGCGCGGAAATTCCACGCTGGATGCGCATCAAACTCGAAGGTTTCCGCGACGATGCCGCTTCGATCCGGGCCTTTGGGCTGGATGTGGTCACGGCGCTTTGCGACAAGCTGCTCGCGGCGGGTGCTCCCGGCCTGCATTTCTATACGTTGAATCAGGCCGGAGCGGCCAGCGCAATATGGCAGCGGTTGGGTCTGTAATGGCACGAGGCTCTAGGCACCAGGCGCGAGGCACGAGTAAGAGCGCATGCATTGAAGGCTCGGCTTAGATAAGATCCCTTGGTGCCTGGTGCCTGGTGCCTGGTGCCTGGCCTGTGGCGCCAGAGCCTCGCACCTCTTTCTTGTAGACTGCGCCCGTGCCGCGCGTTCCCGCCAAATCCCTCATCGCCCTGCTCGCCGTGGTCACTGCCGCGGCGATCCTGGAATTCTCCACGATGGACTGGCTGAAGGCGCCCGAGGCGCGGTTCTCCGACCGTTTCGTCGCCGCCCAAGCCGCGAAGATCAAGCCCGATCCGGATGTCATTGTGGTGGCCGCGGACGAGCAAAGCCTGGAGCGCATGGCCGACTACGCCGGGCGCTGGCCGTGGCCGCGTTCGGTGCACGGGGAACTGGTCGAAGGCATTGCGGCGCAGAAGCCTCGCGCGATTGTCTTCGACGTCATGTTCTTCGAGCCGGACATTTTCCGGCTGGACGCCGACGAGTTGTTCAACAAGTCGGTCGCGAAATACTCCAACGTGTTCTTTCCGACGGTGCGCCAGGATGTGTCCGGCGATCCCTACGGCGTGCCCATCGTCGAGGTCCAGGCCGCGCTGGGCGCATTCGCCGGGCCGGCGGCGGTCAGGGATGCGACCGTGAATGTCGCCCTGCCCAGGGCGCTGGCACCGCAGAACTGGCGGCTCGGCACGATCAATTTTCTCGCTGATGCCGACGGTATCGGCCGCCGCTATTTTGTCTATCAGGATGCCTACGGCTGGAAGATTCCGTCACTGCCGGCGCGGGTGGCGCAGGACCTCGGCATGGCGGTGCCGGACATCGAATCCATAGTGCTCAGTTGGCCGGGCGGCAAAGGCGGGCGCGAACATGTTTCTTACGCCGATCTGTACGTCGATTTCAACAGCCAGAAACGCAAGCGGGACCCGAACGAATTCAAGGACAAGATCGTCATCATCGGCGTGACCGCCACGGGCCTGCATGACATACGCCCAACGGCAGTCGACAGCCGCTACGACGGCGCGGACATTATTGCCGGCGCGCTCGATAATCTCAAAAACGGCAACTACCTGCGGCCGGCCCCGGCGATCTGGCCCCCGGCACCGACGCTGGCCCTGCTAGGATTGCTGTTCGCGGCATTCCGCGCCCGGCTCCACACCCTGCAGATCGGCGGCGGCCTGGTTGTGGCCAGCGTTGTTTTGCTGATCGCCGAGTATTTTTTCATCGGCAGGCTGCAGTTGCTGCCGGTGCTCAGACCACTGCTGTTCGCGTGGGCGTTCTACTTCGTCGCCGCATTGCAGGAATACCTGCGCGAGCGGCGCGAGCGCGAACAGGCGGTGCGGGAGTTTTCCCGCTTCGTCAATCCGCACATCGTCAAGGAACTGGTTGCCCACGGCGGCCTGTCGCGCCAGGGCGAAAGCCGGCAGATCACGGTGCTGTTCTCCGACATCCGCGGGTTCACCACCCTTTCGGAAGCACGCACGCCGCAGCAGGTGGTGGAGTTGCTCAACGGTTATTTTGGCCGCCAGGTTGAGGTAATCTTCCGCCACAACGGCGCCCTCGACAAATTCATCGGCGATGCGATCATGGCCATCTGGGGAGCGCCGCTCGACGACGCGAAGCATGCCGAGAACGCGATCCATTGCGCGCTGGAAATGGCGGACACCTTGCAGGCCTTTAAGAACGATCTCAGAAAAAACGTTGGCGAACTGAGTTCCGATTTCGACGTTGGCATCGGCATCCACTCCGGCCCGGCCGTGGTGGGCCTGATCGGTTCCGAGCAAAGGCGCGAGTACACGGCCATTGGCGACACCGTGAACCTCGCCAGCCGGATCGAGGGCCTGACCAAGGGCGTGGCCCGCATCCTGGTGTCGGAGGAAACCGTAAAACTCTGCCCGGACGCCTTTGACTTTGTTCCGCGCGGACTCTATAAAGTGAAGGGCAGATCGCAGGACGTGCAGCTTTTCGAACCGAAAAGGAAGACCGCATGAAGGCGGCGCCATGAGTAACCCGAAGCGGGCCATTCTGATACGGCTGTTTGCCGTGCTTCTGTTTGCCATTCCCGCGGCCGATGCCGCCGAAACTGGATATACCCTGCGCGCGACCGAGGTGAAGGACAAACCCTTCCTCGACGCGGCAACCGTCGTCACGCTGCCGGAAAAAACCCAGGTAGAGATTGTCACCCGCCAGGGCGCGTGGATGCAGATCAAGACCAGGGAAGTGAAATCGGGCTGGGTGCGCATGCTGTCCGTGCGCCTGGGCAACCCCGACCAGAAGCCGCAGACCAGCGGCAACCTGCTTTCGGCCATCGGCATCGGCAACCGGCCGAGGACCACCTCGTCCTCGACCGTAACCACCGGTGTGCGCGGCTTCTCCGAGGAAGATCTGGCCAAGGCCGCGCCCAACCCGGCGGAAGTCGAGAAGATGAAGGGCTTCGCCGTCACCCCGGGCGAGGCTGGCAGCTTTGCCAGTGCGGGCAAGTTGGCGGCCCAGGAAGTGGCTTACTTCGACGATGACGGCAAGCCTCTGAAGGTCAAAAAATGAGCGCCCTGAGGATGCTGATCACGGGACTTGTCGTGTTCGCAGCGGCGACGCTCGGTGCCTGCAAATCCGGCGGTGGATTCAGTGTCGAGAACATCAATCTGGACACCGTCGTCAAAAGCGTCGGCAACCTCCGCCAAGTGAAGGAACCGGAGGAAATCCAGATCGGCGACGGCATGGCGGAAACCCTGCTCGGCGCATCGCCCCTGCTCGACGATCCGGAACTGCAGAAATACGTCAACGGGATCGGCATGTGGGTGGCACTCCAGTCGGAGCGGCCCAATCTGCCCTGGCATTTCGGCGTCAACAGCTCTGACCACATCAATGCGTTTGCCGCGCCCGGCGGATACGTAATCGTGACCAAGGGCATGATGATGCAGTTGCGCAATGAAGCGGAACTGGCCGGGGTGCTGGGTCACGAGATTTCGCACGTAACGCGCAAGCATCACCTCAACGCGCTGCGCAAGTCCGCGCTGGTAAACCTGCTCGGCGAAGGCGTGTCCGCCGCCACCGACAGCAAGCATGCGGAACTGGTGAAACAGCTCGCCGGCCCGACCAAGGAGTTGTATGCGCGCGGCCTCGACAAGAGCGACGAGTTTGAAGCCGACCGCATCGGCGTGGTATTGGCTGCCCGTGCCGGATACGACCCTTACGGCCTGCCGGCGGTGCTGACGACGCTGGCCACGGCCGATCCCAAGGACAACTTTCTCTCCCTGCTCTACAAAACCCACCCGTTGCCGCAGGTGCGCCTGGACAAGCTGGCGCCCGGCCTGGGAACCCTCGACGGCATCAAGGCGCCGCAAAACGCGAGCCGATTCCAGTTGCTTACCAGAAAGCTCCGGGTCGCAGCCAGCCAGTAGTTCGGTGCGCAAATGGGAAAACGGACCCTCCCTTTTCTCCTGCTAGTGGTCCTCGCGCTGCCGGCGCAAGCCGGCGAATCCGGCTTCGCGGCGAAAGCCGTCGACGTTCTGGCCCGCCCGGCTCCCAACGCGCCCGTCGTCACCAGATTGGCGAAACAGCAGTCTCTGGAAATCCTCGGCCGCAATGGCAACTGGGCGCAGGTGAAGTCGGGCGCCGCCAGCGGCTGGGTGCGCCTGCTCGACGTGCGTTTCAACGCCCCCGCAAAGATTGCGCCGGCAGCAAAAGGCAAACCGCTCTTCAACAACGGCATTCGCGGATTCTCCGAGGAAGACCTGCTCGCGGGTACGCCCAACCGCGGCGAACTGGAAAAACTCAGCTTTTACAGCGTGCCGCCAAAGGATGCCCTCGGCTTTGCGCGAGCCGCAGGACTGAAGGCGCGCCGTCAGGACTACATCGAACCGGGGGACTACATGTCGATGGACGAACTGCCGGAGGATTTCTTCGATGAATAGGCCTTCACCCGCAATGCTCGCTTGCCTGGCCGCGGCGCTGGCGATGCCGGCGTGCATGATGTCGCGCGGCCCCTCGGAAGAACATCTGGGCGCCCAGCAGGAATGGGCCAACGAGCGCATGCGTGAAGCCACCGAGATGATGGAAACGCAGATGCAGGACATGCAGGAGCAGATGGAGAAGGCGCAGGCAGAGCAGCAAAGGCCCGCTGGATCGCTGACGCCGGAGGAAAAACAGAAACGCGCAGAGGAATGGCGGGCGGCACGCGAGCAAATGAAGGCGGCCCGGCAGCAGGATGAGTCGACGGACGTCGAAATGCGCAAGGATCCGCGCATGGCGAAGGCGCTGGACGAGTCCGACAAGGAGCATCGCGAAATGATGCGCAAGGATCCGTCAGGCATGTATTCCCAGTTCAATCTCAGTAATGGGGAAGAAGCGGCGCTGGGCCTGGAGATGGTGCCCATGCTGATGGGACAACAGACGCTGGTCGACGATGCGGGATTGCAGCAGTACGTCAACAAGGTCGGCACGTGGATCGCGCAACAGTGCGAGCGTCCCGGCCTGCCCTGGCGTTTCGGCGTGATCGACAGCGATGCGGTGAACGCGTTCGCTGTTCCCGGCGGCTACGTGTTCATTACCCGGGGCATGCTGGTGTTGCTCGAGAGCGAATCCGAACTGGCAGGGATACTGGGGCACGAAATTTCGCATGTCGTGCGCAAGCACCATCTACGCTGGGTATACATGAACAAGGAAATGCAGTCGTCGATGCAGCGCTCGCAGGAGGCGATCCGCAAATACAACCCTTCGATGCTGCCCCAGATGCAGCGCATGGATCAGCTCATGCAGAAGCAGGCGGCCTTCCTGAATTCCGGGCCGATGCGATCCACGCTATCGCAAAGCGAGGAAATGCAGGCGGACACCGACGGCACGACGCTGGCCTGGCGCGCGGGCTATGATTCCTACGGACTGGTTTCGGCATTGCAGCGATTCGAGGCTTATCAGAGGCCCCGCTACGCGGCACAGCAGGGCGGACTGAGGGATCATCCGGAGCCGGTGCAGCGGCTGAAGATGCTGGACCTGGCGCTGCGTTCTCGCGCCGACAAAGATACCCTTGGCGAGGGAGCGACCGATCGCTACCTGGAGGCGACCCGCTCGCTGCGCGATCGCCGTAGCTGATAGTGGAAAAGCAGTGGCTGGTGTCTAGTGAGTGGATCAATGCCTTGGTCTTTTACCAGCCACTAACCACTATTTCGTGAAGCAAAAAATGAAAAAGCCGGCGCAAGCCGGCTTTTTCATTCGAAGCGAACAATATCAGGCAGCGACGGCGCGTACCGGTTGCAGGCGCGTCGGCTGGGCGGCGTAGGCGTGATATGCCGCAGCCTCCGCTTCCCCGAACTTCACCTTGATGCCCATGTCCGTGAACACGGTTTCCAGCGCGCACAGGCTCAGCATCACGTTCTCCATTTTGCAGGAGTAGCCCATCAGGCCGAAACGCCAGATCTTGCCGGCCAGGTCGCCGAGCCCGGCGCCGATTTCCAGGTTGTAGTCCAGCAGCAGGCGCCGGCGCACTTCCTTCTCGTCGATGCCGGCCACGATCTGGACCGCGTTCATCTGCGGCAGCCGGTAAGGTTCTTCCACCAGGTATTTCATTCCCAGGGTTTCGAGGCCGGCCTTGAGCGCCTTGTGATTGCGCTGGTGGCGGGCCCACGCGTTCTCGAGGCCTTCCTCGCGCAGCATCAGCAACGACTCGTGCAGCGCGTAGAGAGAATTGGTGGGCGCGGTGTGGTGATAAGTCCGGTTGGTTTCGCCCCAGTAACCGACCAGGAGGTTCAGGTCGAGGAACCAACTGTGGACTTTATCCTTGCGGGCCTTGACCAGCTCCATCGTGCGGTCGCTGAAGCTGACCGGCGAAAGGCCCGGCGTGCAGGACAGGCATTTCTGGGTGGCGGAGTAAACGGCGTCGATGCCCCATTCGTCAGCCAGCACCGGCGTGCCGCCAAGGGAAGTCACCGCGTCCATAATGGTCAGGGCGCCATATTTTCTGGCGATTTCGGCGAGCGTCTTCGCATCGGACTGGACGCCAGTCGAGGTCTCGGCGTGCACGAAAGCCAGGATTTTCGCATCGGGGTTGGTCTTGAACGCGTCCTCGACTTTCTGCGGGCTGACCGGCGTGCCCCAGCGGTCTTCCACTACGACAGCCGTGCCGCCGCTGCGTTGCACGTTCTCGATCATGCGCCCGCCAAACACCCCGTTGCGGCAGACGATGACTTTGTCGCCGGGACTCACCATGTTGACGAAGCAGATTTCCATGCCTGCGGAGCCGGGGCCGGAGACCGGGAAAGTCAGCGCGTTATGGGTCTGGAACGCGTAGCGCAGCGATTCCTTCAGTTCTTCCATCATCTCGACGAACACCGGGTCCAGGTAACCGATGGTCGGTTTGCCCATTGCCGAGAACACGCGCGGGTGGATCTCGGAGGGACCCGGCCCCATCAGGTGGCGTTGGGGGGGATAGAAGGACGAGATTTTTCTCTTGGGTGCGAAATCCTGGCTTGCCATGTTTGCTCCGGCTGGAAAGGGAATCGGGATCGACCGCCAGCGCTGTCAGGGCGCCCGGTTCGAAGAGCTGCGAAGTTTAACAAGGAGCCGCCGATGCAGCAAAGCCGGATTGCCCAATAAATAGGCAGGACAAGACCGAATCGGGCGGCGTGTCCAGCGCCGCGCATGAAGGTCGGCGGGACGGCTAAATTTCTGGCCATAGCGGCATTACGTATTGCCCAGCCTGGTGATCCGCCGGAGCCAGCACTTACTGAGGGGCTAGGGCGGCACCCACCCAGGCGGGAATCCCGGCGCGCCGCCTTACTCGTTGGCGGCCGTTTTCCCTATCGGCATCTGGATCAGCCTGGCCGAAAAATCTTCTTCGTCGAAGGCGATGTCGCCTTCCTGGTAGGCATCCGCCTGGGTTTTCAGGCTGAGGAAATCGAACTGCTTCGGATCCATCAGATGGGAAGGCGAAATCCGCTGCAGGCTGGCGAACATGGTTTCCAGCCGTCCGGGGAAACGCTTCTCCCACTCACGCAGCATGTCCTTTACCACCTGGCGCTGCAGGTTGTCCTGGGAGCCGCAGAGGTTGCAGGGAATGATTGGGAACTGGCGCAACTTCGCGTATTCCTCAAGGTCCGGCTCACGACAGTAGGCAAGCGGCCGGATCACGATGTGCTGGCCGTCGTCGCTGATCAGCTTTGGCGGCATGGCCTTGAGGCGGCCGCCATGGAACAGGTTCAGCAGGAAGGTTTCGAGGATGTCGTCGCGATGGTGACCGAGCGCGATCCGCGTTGCGCCGATTTCCTTTGCCACGCGGTACAGCGCGCCGCGGCGCAGCCGCGAACACAGGGAGCACATGGTCTTGCCCTCTGGGATCACGCGCTTGACCACACTGTAGGTGTCCTGCTCGACGATCCTGTACGGCACACCGATGGATGTCAGGTATTCCGGCAGCACATGCTCCGGGAAACCGGGGTGTTTCTGGTCGAGATTCACCGCGACGAGCTCGAAATTGACAGGCGCATGGGCCTTCAGGGACAGCAACACATCCAGAAGCGCATAACTGTCCTTGCCGCCGGACAGACAAACCATGACCTTGTCGCCCCCGCGAATCATGTCGAAGTCGCCGATGGCCTGGCCCACCTGGCGGCGCAGCCGCTTGGCGAGCTTGTTGCCTTCGTAAACCTGTTTCTGCAGCGTCGGCATATCTTTTCTACTTCGTTGCGTGAATTTCGAATCCGACCGCATCGCAATCGGGATAGACGTCCGGTTTCTCGCTGGCTACCCGGGCAGCCATCACCCCGGGCCGGGCCAGGCAGATGGCGAGGATTCTCTCGCAGAACGTCTCCTGCAGATGGAAATGCCCGCTGTCGGCCAGCGCAGCGATTTCCCTGTGCAGGAAATCGTAGTCCACGGTTTCGCTGATATGGTCGCGCTGGATGCGCCCGCCGGGTTCGAGATAGAGGTCCACGTTGATCACCACGCGCTGCTTCGCCTGCTTCTCGAAATCGTGCACGCCGATCGAGATGCGGGTTTCGAAGTTGCGCAGGAATATGCGCCGGCTATGCGCACTCCCGCTTGCCGCGGGGGCCGGTGGCACCAGGCCCTCAGGTTTCGAACTGGACATCGCGCTTCATCGGCCAGAGATGCTGGCCGCCGTCCACCTGGAGGGTCGTGCCGGTCAGCGCCTTCGCCTCGACCACGAACCTCACCGCATTGACCACGTCGTCCGTGTCGGAGCTCCTGCCCAGCGGCGCCAGACCGTGCGCGCGGGTGAAACTCTCCACACTCTGTTCCCCGCTGGTGAGCGTGATGCCGGGGGCGATGCCGCAGACCCGGATGCGCGGCCCAAGGGCCATCGCCAGCGCCCGTGTCGCGCCTTCGAGGCCGATTTTCGCGATCGTGTAGGAAAGGAAATCGGGATTAAGATTGAATACTTTCTGGTCGAGCATGTTGACGATGCAGCCGGTCGATCCCTCGGGCAACTGGCGAGCGAGGTCGCGCGCCAGCAACACGGGTGCCCGCAGATTGACGTTCATGTGCCGATCCCACCTGCCGGGCTCCAGGCTGCCGACATCGTCGAACTCGAACAGCGCTGCATTGTTGACCAGGCAGGAAACCGGACCGAGGCTGCGCTGGCATTCGTTCAACAATCCGCCAACCTGTTCCGCGTCCGCCAGGTCGCAGCCGATCGCAGCCGCCCTTACGCCGCGGGCGGTAATCTCCTCTGCGAGCGATGCGGCTTCGTCGCGCGAGCGCTGGAAATGAATCGCAATGTCCCAGCCGTCATCGGCGAGTCCGAGCGCAATGGCACGGCCGAGGCGGCGGCCGGCGCCGGTTACCAATGCCACTTGTCCCTTGCGCCTGCCGTGATCCATGCTTCCGCCGCAGTTGCACCCGATGCGATGCCCGTTGTTGAATAGCGATTGTAGCTTAACCCCCCTCCTTTTCTTCCCCTCCCGGTGCGCGTTTTCCCTTATTCTGGCTCTAGCGAGTTACCACAGCCCGATGCCGCGGCCCGCGAACATGGCGAACGCGTCGTGGCGCGGATACGCGAGGACATCGAGCGGTCGGGCGGCTGGATCTCCTTCGCGCGCTACATGGAGCTGGCGCTCTATTCGCCAGGGCTTGGATACTATGTTGCGGGAGCTGCAAAACTGGGCGCGCCGGGAGATTTCATCACCGCGCCGGAGCTGTCACCGCTGTTCGGGGCCACGCTAGCCAGCCAGGTCGGCGAAATACTCTCGCAAACGGGCGGCATGGTGATGGAACTCGGGGCGGGTTCCGGCCGGCTTGCCGCGGATCTGCTCGCCGCCTTGCAGGAGCACGGCCGCCTGCCTGGGCGCTATCTGATTCTGGAGATCAGTCCGGATCTGGCCCGGCGCCAGCGCGAGACGCTGGAGAAGCGGGTGCCGGATCTGCTCGACCGGGTCGAATGGATCGACGCGCTGCCGCAGGTATTTTCCGGAGTAATTCTCGCGAACGAAGTGCTGGACGCGTTGCCTATCCATTTGCTGGCATGGCGGCAAGAGGGCGTTTGGGAGCGCGGTGTGAGCCTGGAACAAGGTGCGTTCGCGTGGTCGGAGCGTCGCCTGCAGCGGGGTGCGCTGTGGGATGCTGCCTCCGCGATTGACGTGCAAGCGCCTTACCTGAGCGAAGTTTCGCTGGCGGTTCCGGCGCTGGCGGGCGCGCTTGCTGCCTGTCTGAAGCATGGCGCGCTGCTGTTCATCGACTACGGATTCGGTCGCGGTGAGTACTACCACCCGCAAAGGGTACAAGGCACCCTCATGTGTCACTATCGGCATCGCGCGCACGGCGACCCGTTCTTCCTGCCCGGCTTGCAGGACATCACGGCACATGTCGACTTTACCGCCGTAACCGAGGCGGGCCTCGGCGCAGGACTGAAACTGCTGGGCTATACGACGCAGGCGCAATTCCTGGTTAACGCCGGCATCACCCGCTTGCTGGAGCAGATTTCGCCTGAGCGCCCCGGCACGTATCTGCCGGCTGTAGCGGCGGTACAGAAGTTGCTGTCGCCGGCAGAGATGGGCGAATTGTTCAAAGTGATGGCGCTGGGACGGGGTGTCGAAATCGCACCTACCGGCTTTGCCGAGGGCGACAAGTCACGGCTGCTTTAAAAACATTTCTTCACCCGATCGGAACCCGGATGTCGACGAAACTGCTGTTTGGTGTTGTGTTAACCCTCGCGCTCGCGCCCTTGTCCGCTTACGCGGATGACGGGAACCCTCCCCCGAACGGCCTCAAGGAAAAAACCGTGGCTGTTGCGGAACACACCATCGACCATGCGCGCAGGATCATCGACGAGGGCGACAACATCCTGTACTTGAGCGGTTACTCTTATCACCACCGCGGCACTTACACCGGCGAGAAAATCGCCGGGTTCAACGAACAGGCCTGGGGCGCCGGATTCGGCCGGACGCTGATCGACGAAAACGGAAATTCGAATGCGCTGTTCGGAATCGCCTTCCTCGATTCCCACAACGACGTCGAAGCGCAGGTCGGCTACGTCCGCGAATGGCGCTGGCAGTTCGCGGAGCATGCAGCGGTCGGCGCGGGATTTGTCGCCATGCTTGTCAGCCGTTCCGACATGTTCAACAACTTCCCGTTTCCCGCGATCCTGCCCGTCGCCAGCGTCGAAGTGAAGTGCGTCGCCCTGATGGCGATCTACATCCCGAAACTGAGTTCGAGCGAGGGCGGCAACGGCAACGTACTTTTCCTCCTCGGCCGCATCAATCTCGGCAGGTAGCAGACCAGCGGCGTCCGCGCCGCACACCCCTTGCTTTTGTCCTTCCTTCGTGTACCTTCGTGCGCTTCCTTCGGAGGTCGGTAGTCCGTGCATATCCACATCCTCGGCATCTGCGGCACATTCATGGGCGGCATCGCGGTGATCGCCCGGCAGGCGGGGCATCGCGTGACCGGCTGCGACGCCAACGTCTATCCGCCGATGAGCACTCAGCTTCAGGCCCAGGGGATTGAACTGATCGAGGGCTTCGATCCCGCGCAAACGGCGCTCAAACCCGACCTCTTCGTAGTCGGCAACGTGGTGTCGCGCGGCAATCCGCTGATGGAGGAGATCCTCAACAAGGGCCTCGCTTTCATCTCGGGGCCGCAGTGGCTGGCCGAGAATGTACTGCGCGGACGCTGGGTGCTGGCGGTGGCCGGAACGCACGGCAAGACGACGACGACATCCATGCTGTCGTGGATCCTGGAACATGCCGGGCTGAACCCCGGTTTCCTGATTGGCGGCGTGCCGCTCAACTTCGGCATCTCCGCCCGCGAGACGGATTCGGCGTTCTTCGTGATCGAGGCCGACGAATACGACACGGCGTTCTTCGACAAGCGCTCCAAATTCGTCCATTACCTGCCGCGAACCGCGATCCTGAACAACCTGGAGTTTGATCATGCCGATATCTTTCCCGACCTGGCGGCGATCGAAACCCAGTTCCATCACCTGGTGCGCACTGTTCCGGGCGACGGCCTGATCGTTGCCAACGGCCGTGAGCAAAGCATGAAGCGGGTGCTTTCGCGCGGCGTCTGGAGCAAGGTCGAACTGCTCGGCATGGGCGAGAGTTGGGTGACGAAGCCGCGCGACGAACACTCCTTCGATGTTTTCTTCCAGGGTGGCCCGCGGGGCACCGTGAAGTGGGAACTGCTTGGCGAGCACAATGCCCACAACGCGCTCGCCGCGCTGGCCGCGGCGCGGCATGCCGGCATCCCGGTGACCAAGGGTATCGATGCCCTCGCCGAATTCAGGAATGTAAAGCGGCGCCTGGAAGTGCGCGGCACCGTCAAGGGCGTCACCGTCTACGACGACTTCGCGCACCATCCCACCGCCATCCAGACCACCATCGCCGGCCTGCGCAGCAAGGTCGGCGGCGCACGAATCCTTGCGGTGCTGGAGCCGCGCTCCAATACCATGAAAATGGGTGTGATGAAGGACGCCCTTGCCGGCAGCCTGTCCGGTGCCGACCTCGTCTTCTGCTACACGAGCGATCTGGGCTGGGACGCGCAGCCCGTACTGGCACCGCTTGGCGTCAAGGCGCGCTGCTTCGACGATCTCGGCAAACTGGTGGAAGCTATCTTCTCGGAGGCGCAGTCAGGGGATCACGTGCTGGTGATGAGCAACGGCGGCTTCGGCGGCGTTCACGCGAAGCTGCTGGAGGCGCTTGCGCGTTGACTAAGGCAATTTTCACCGCAGATACTCTGGCGTAGCCCGGGTATCTGCGGTTCAGTCCTAGATCCAGAGGTTCTTGGGCACCATGCAGTGGACGGTCTTTTTCGATTCGGCGATGTCGCCCAGCCGGGAATCCATGGTCAAGCTCATCAGCGAGTAGGCATCGAGCGTGGACATGTTCTTGCGCTTGGCGATTTGTTCGATCATGGCGAATGCCGCTTCGTTCATGGCGGTCTGCAGGTCGGGCGATGAGGCGCTGGTCGCGAAGTAGCGCGGGGTCTCCTTGAGCGGGCGTACGCCGCGCTTCAGCTTGACTCCTGTCTTCGGGATCATGCAAAACACGCCCTTCATCTGGTTCACCACCTCGGCGATCCGACAGTCGTAGCGCGTTGCCATCCATTCTTCCGTTCTCTCCGGCGCGATGTCCCGGGTTTCGGCAAGGAAGGTTTTGGTCTCGGTCTTGAGGATCTCCAACGCCTTGTTCAGATCGCGGTCGTAGCCTACCGTGATCCAGTGCGTCGGCGTCTCGATGCGTGGCCAGGCCATCGGTTTGTGCTTGATGACTTCGATGTGCAGCCGCAGCTCGTTGAAGGCGGTTTCGATTGCGGTCAGGTTGATCTCGCCATTGCCTTGCGCTGCGTGTGAATCGCCGCTCCAAAGCAGCGCGCCCTCGACAAAAACCGGCAGGTAGAGTGTGGTGCCCTCGATCATTTCCCGCACATCCATGTTGCCCCCGAAGGGACCGGGCGGCACGGTGCTGTAGCGGCCCGGATCCGCCCGCGCGACACCGAGTACGCCGGGAAACGGCCGCAATGGCACCCGGACGGGGCGAACCAGGTGCTGGCCTGCTTCAGGTCGAAGTAAAAGTAACGCACCTGGCCGTCCGGAAAACGATCGGGAAACTGGCCGAGGCCGAGCTCGCCCGGCAGGTTCCAGTTGGCGCCGTAGGTCCTGGGGACGATGCGCTCGATGCGGATTTTCAGTACGTCGCCAGGCTCCGCTTCCTCCACGTAGATCGGGCCCGTGATGGTGTGCGGCCCGCGGCCCGGATAAGCGAGGCGCAACTTGGTGATTTCCTCGATGGATACGCCCGGCAGTACCTGATTTGCCGCGGCCATCTGGGTTTCCATGGACACGCGATCACCCGATCGCAACCTCAGTACCGGCGGCTGTGCGTTGTCGAACCACCCCCATTGCGTGGTCTCGGGCGTTGCCGGCAGGACGAAAACGTCGCCGACTTTTGCGCCCACGGGTACGTTGGGGCGGGCCGCTTCCTCGGCGCGCACGGCGTCGGCCAGCCACGGCGCAGCGCCGAGCGCGGCGGCTTGCGCCAGGAATCGCCTGCGAGATTCTCCGTTCATGCGTATGACCTGGTTTTGTGCAGAGGGGCGTCGTCGGGCACAATACCGGTGCACTCAGATTACACAATGATCCTCTACCTCCACGGATTCAACAGTTCCCCCGCTTCCCACAAGTCGAATCAGTTGCGCGAGCGGCTGCAGTCCCTGGGACGCGGTGCCGAGTTCCGCTGTCCGGCCCTGCCGCACCTGCCGCGCGAGGCGATGGCATTGCTTGAGCGCGAGATCGAGGGCATCAGCGCAGACGGCATTACGCTGATCGGCAGTTCGCTCGGGGGTTTCTACGCGACCTGGCTCACGGAGAAATACGGCGTGCGTTCGGTGCTGGTCAACCCGGCGATCACGCCCCAGGCGGGATTGCGTGCCTATCTTGGCCCGCAGCGGAACCTCTATACCGGCGAGGCCTACCAGCTAACCGAAGAACATCTGCGCCAGCTTGCCGGCCTCCAGGTGACGAAACCTGCCAGGCTCGACCGTTATCTTTTGATGCACACGACCGGCGACGAACTGCTTGACTGGCGTACCGCGATGGACCACTACCCGGGCGGCCGCAAGATCATCGTCCAGGGCAGCGATCACGGTTTCAAGGAGTTCGGCGACTACCTGGATCCGGTGTTGCAGTTCGCAGGCTAGGACGTGGAATCCGCGCCCCTTCGCTCGCGTATAATCGCGGGCTCGCTTTGCTCCCCACCCCCACGCCTCAGCAGCGCAGCACATGAATGTTTTCTTCGAAGAGGACGGCGACTTCAAGGTGGGCACCGTTCTCGCCGACAACAACAGCTCGCTGCAGGTCGAAACCCAGCATGGCAAGCGCGCCAAGATCAAGGCGGCCAACGTGCTGGTTCGCTTCCAGCATGTTTCGCTTTCGCAGTTCATGGGCGATTCACAGAAAATCGCGGAAGGGATCGACCCGGCTTTCCTGTGGGAGTGCTGTGGAGAGGCGGAGTTTTCCTTCGAGCAGCTCGGAAGCGACTACTTCGGCCGCCAGCCGCGGCCCGAAGAACAGGCTGCGCTACTCATGCGCCTGCATGCCACGCCCACCCATTTCTACAAAAAGGGCAAAGGCCGCTACAAGGCGGCGCCCGCCGATGCGCTGAAGGCCGCGCTGGCCAGCATCGAGCGCAAGAAAAAGCAGGCGGAGCAGCAGGCGCGTTACTTTGGGCAGCTCACGCGCTTCGAGCTGCCCGAGGAGTTCCGGCCCGTGCTCGCAGCCCTGCTCTATGATCCGGACAAGAATTCGATCGAGTACAAGGCGCTGGAACAGGCCTCGGCGCAAACCCGGCTGTCGTTTCCCAAGCTGCTGGAAAAATGTGGAGCCCTGCCGTCCAGTCACGACTTTCACTTCGGCCGCTTCCTGTTCGAATATTTCCCCCGGGGTACCGGATTCGCCACGAACCTGACCGCGACGGAACCTGAGCAGTTTGAACTGTCGGCGGTGACCGCATTCAGCATCGACGATGCAGAAACCACCGAGATCGACGACGCCTTCTCCGTCTCCAGGCTGGATAACGGCAACTGGCAGGTCGGCATTCACATCGCCGCGCCGGCGCTGGGGATGCCGGTCGGCTCGGCGCTGGACGCCGAGGCCGCGAAGCGCCTGTCCACTGTCTATTTTCCCGGCAACAAGATCACCATGCTCCCGGAAGCGGCCATCGAACGGTTCACGCTGGCGGAAGGCCGCGAATGCACGACACTGTCCATGTACGTCGAATTGAACCCCGCACTCGAGATCGTCGGCAACCGCAGCGTGGCCGAACGCGTACGCGTGGTGGCAAACCTTCGCCATGCCACGCTCGAAGTCGAGTTTAACGAAGAACGCATCGCCGCCGGCCATACCGCGTTCGCCCACGGCAGCGAACTGATGCTGCTCTGGAATTTTGCCGTGCTACTGGAGAAGTCGCGCGGCAAGGTCGAACCGGGGACCGGCCGCGCCGACTACAATTTCTATGTCGATAACGACCGGGTAAGCATCGTCGAGCGCAAGCGCGGCTCGCCGATCGACAAGGTGGTGTCCGAGCTGATGATCCTGGTCAACACGGAATGGGGCCGCCAGCTTGCGCTGAACGAGATCCCGGCGCTTTATCGCGTGCAGGGCAACAGCAAGGTGAAGATGTCCACCGTGCCGGCGGCGCATCAGGGGCTGGGCGTGGCGCAGTACATCTGGGCGAGCTCGCCCCTGCGCCGCTATGCCGACCTGGTGAACCAGAGGCAGTTGCTGGCGCTTTTCCGCAATGAAGACCCGCCCTATCCGCCGAAGGACGAGCGGCTGCTGGTGATCCTGCGCGACTTCGAACTCGCCTATGACGCCTATGCGGAATTCCAGCGCAACATGGAACGCTACTGGTGCCTGCGCTGGCTCCTGCAGGAAGGCGTGGAACTGGCCGGCGCGGTGGTGCTTCGGGACGACCTGGTGAGGCTGGAACGCATTCCCTTCGTCACCCGGGTGCCGTCGGTACCGCAACTCGCACCTGGAAGCCGGATCGAGCTGGCGCTGTCCGGGATCGACCTGCTTGAGGTAAGCCTGCACTGCGAATTCACGCGGCGCCTGGATGTGGATCCGCAGTAGGGTGCTGAATCCCGCCTGAATCGCTGTCAATTTAAGTGGCGGCTAATTAGAATTGTCGGAGCCCGACTACAGGCACGCGGAATTGCCGGATATCCCGATCAACGCGCTCCACACCCGAGGCGGCCTCGCCGCCAGCCTTCCGGCCTCGCCGCCGCCTTCCACCAGCGACATCCTGCCGATCACGCTGGCCGTATCCATCGTTTTCCACGCTGTCCTGCTCCTCATCACCTTCGCGCCGCCGCAGTTCAATCCATCGAAGTTCGCGCCGCAGCTTGACGTGGTGCTCGTCAATTCGAAAGGCGCGTCCCGGCCGGTAAAAGCCGACGCCCTTGCGCAAGCCAACCTCGATGGCGGGGGGAACACCGAGGCCGACCGCCGGGCCAGGACCAACCTGCCAAAAGTGCCCGACCTGGAATCGTCCCAACAGGTGCAACTGGCGGTGAACCGCGCGCGGCAGTTGGAAGAAGAAGCGCAGCGCCTGCTGCAGTTGACACAGAACGGCAATACCACCGCGGTGAACCAGCCACCCCCATCGCAGCAACCGCCGGAACGCGTCGAGGATCCGGCGCTGCAGCAACAGCGGCTGATGATCGCGCAACTGGAGGCGCAGATCGCGAAGGAGTGGAGCGACTACCAGAAGCTGCCGCGGCGCAAGTTCATCGGCGCGCGCACCGAGGGGGTGGTCTACGCCGAGTACGTGGACAAATGGCGCCAGAAAATCGAGAAGGTCGGCACCCGGTATTTTCCCGAGGAGGCCAAGCGCAACCGGATCTATGGTTCGCTGGTGATGACCGTGCACATCAAGGCCGACGGCAGCGTGGAGAAAGTGGAAATCGACCGCTCTTCCGGGCATCGTCTGCTGGACGCCGCGGCGCGGCGGGCGATCGACCTGGCCGGGCCCTTTCCGCCACTGCCGGCGGCAGTGCGCAAGGACTGGGATATCCTTAGCATCTCCCGCACCTTCAACTACACCCGCAGCGATCTCGAGCTGATTTCGCAGTGAGGGGCCGCCTCGCATGAGCGATCGCTACGCCGTCATCGGCAATCCAATCGCCCACAGCAAGTCGCCGGACATCCATGCGGCGTTCGCGCGCCAGACCGGCCAGGACGTGGAGTATTCGCGCTTGCTGGCACCGCTTGATGCCTTTCGCGTCGCAGCGGCCGAATTCCGCGCCAGCGGCGGCCGCGGACTTAACGTCACGCTGCCCTTCAAGCTGGAGGCTTTCGATCTTGCCGACGAAGTCACCAGGCGGGCGAAAGATGCGCGCGCGGCCAACTTCCTCAGTTTCGAACCGGGACGCATCCGGGCGGACAATACGGACGGAGCGGGACTCGTCGCCGACCTGACCGCCAACCTCGGCGTAACGATGGAGGCCCGGCGCGTGCTCCTGCTGGGTGCCGGGGGCGCCGCCCAGGGCGTGCTTGGCCCACTGCTGGCGCGACAGCCGGCCATCCTTACGATCGCCAACCGCTCCGTGGACAAGGCGCTGCGGCTGGCGGAAAACATGGGCCATCAACCGGGCGCCGCCAGTACGGTGGTTTCGGGAGTTGGCTATGGCGACCTGGCCGGGCATCACTTCGACCTCGTGATCAACGCCACATCGAGCAGCCTGCAAGGGGAGTTGCCGCCATTGCCAGCGGACCTGTTCGCGCCCGATTCGCTGGCCTACGACATGATGTACGGTAAAGCGCCCACGCCGTTTCTGGTCTTCGCGCAGGCGCAGGGCGCGGCACGCGTCGCAGACGGGCTGGGCATGCTGGTGGAACAGGCGGCCGAATCCTTCTTCCTGTGGCGCGGCGTGCGGCCGCGGACCGCTCCCGTCATCGACCTGATGCGCAGCCAGTAGACGATGAAGTATCTCTGGCGCTGGATCGCGCGGGGCCTGCTGCTGATCGTTGCAGTCGTCGTGGTCTACGAGTTCTGGATTTTCGGCAACGTCGTCTGGTGGGTCTGGTTCAACCCTTCCACCAGCGCCTTCATGGAAAACCGGCTGGAGGTGCTGCAGGAAAAGAATCCCGCTGCCGAACTGCGCCACAAGTGGGTTCCGTACAACCGCATTTCGATCCACCTCAAGCGTGCATTGATTGCCGCCGAGGACGCCAAGTTCCTCGACCACGACGGCTTCGACTGGGAGGCAATCCAGAAGGCCTACGAGAAGAACCTGAGAAAAGGGAAAGTTGTCGCAGGCGGATCCACCATCAGCCAGCAACTTGCCAAGAACCTGTTTTTGTCCGGACGGCGCACGCCGTGGCGCAAGGCACAGGAAGCGCTGATCACCATCATGATCGAGAACGTGATGTCGAAGCAGCGCATCTTCGAGATCTACCTGAACATTATCGAGTGGGGAAACGGCGTCTTCGGCGCGGAAGCGGCCGGGCGTTATTACTACAAGACCAGCGCGGCCTATCTCAACGCGGAACAGTCGGCACGGCTGGCCGCTATGGTGCCGAAGCCGCGCTTCTACGACAGGGTACGCGGCACGCCGTTGCTGGAGCGCCGCACCTCGATCATTCTGAACCGCATGGGCGACGCGCAGGTGCCTTAGCGCCGGATCTAGATCCTCACCGCAGAGGCGCCGAGGCGCAGAGAAGACCCCGCAGAGAAAAGCGATATTGATCTGGATGACCTATGGCACGCTGCCACCATGGGCAATACTGTCATTCCCGCAATGTCGTTTTTCTCTTCGTATCCTCTGCGCCTCTGCGGTTAGGGCCGAGTGTTTCAGTCCGAAGAGGACCCGACAACGGGCTAACGTATAATCCAGCGTCACCTCCCGCGCCGCCATGCTCATCCATCCGCAGTTCGATCCCGTCGCGATCCACCTCGGCCCTCTGTCAGTGCGCTGGTACGGGCTCATGTACCTGGTCGCCTTCCTCATCGTGCTGATCCTCGGGCGCTACCGGATACGGAAGCAGCCCTGGCACGGCTGGGTCTCCCGTGATCTGGATGACATCCTGTTCCTGGGCGTGCTCGGCGCCGTGCTCGGCGGCCGGCTTGGGTACATCTTCTTCTACAAGTTCGCCGAGTACATGCACGATCCGGTGCGCATCCTCTTCCTGTGGGAGGGCGGCATGTCTTTCCATGGCGGCTTTCTGGGCGTGCTCCTGGCCATGCTCTGGTTCGCGCGTTCGCGCGGCAAGAAATGGATGGCGGTGACTGATTTCATCGCGCCGCTGATCCCGCTGGGTCTGGGGGCGGGGCGCGTCGGCAACTTCATCAACGGCGAACTGTGGGGGCGCGCCACCAATGTGCCGTGGGCGATGGTGTTTCCGCAGGTGGACAATCTGCCCCGGCATCCTTCGCAGCTCTATGAGTTCGCCCTTGAAGGCCTGCTGCTGTTCGCGCTGGTATGGGGGTTCTCGCGCAAGCCGCGGCCGGTGTGCGCGGTCTCCGGGATATTCCTGATCGGTTACGGCGTGCTTCGCTTCCTGGTCGAATACACCCGCGAACCCGACGGCTTCCTCGGCCTGCTGGCCCTGAATTTTTCCATGGGGCAATGGCTGAGCCTGCCGATGATCGTCGGTGGCATCGGGCTGCTGGGTTGGGCCTACCGGGGCAAGGCCGGCCGGCGCAGCGAGGACCGCATGGCAGCGCCCAAGCCGCGCACCCGCGACTAGTTCAGTTCGCGCGAATCCGCCGGCGGCTTGATCGCAAAGAAGCTGCGGCGGCTCAGCAGCCGGCGGAAGTTTTCCAGCGAAAGCAGGTGCGCGTAGATCTTGTCCATCATCCCCGCCTCGAACAGGTGGCGCAGGCTGTTCTCGTGCAATAACTCGAGTTTGTCCTGGGCCACACGGTGCATGCCCTGCAGTTGCATGGTGAAACCGTCCACTTCGGCCTTCATCGTGAACGGTTCCAGCAGGCTCATTTCCGCAAGGAGCTTGCACAGTTCCTCGCTGCGGGCGAGTTCGGATTCGTAGTCGAAGATCAGCCGTTCCAGCACTCTCCAGTGCGCCAGCGGTTCTCCCCTCTTGTCATACAACGTTTCGCCGCCGTCCTGGAGCGCGCTCGCCTCCACGCAGACAATGCGCTCTTTGCGATCCTCCCCGTCCACCGCGACCTTAGACATGCAGAAAGGGTAACGCCGCACGTAAGTGGGCAGGTAGACGCGCCGATCCCAGAGGCCGTCGCCGAGCACGAACAGGTTCTGCTGGGGCTGCAGTCCGAGCGCAGCAACGGCGGTGAAGTCGTCGGCCGCGGGGTGACGAATGAACACCAGCGGGTAGTCGCGGCTCGCCGGCCCGAATTCCGCGAGGCCGATGGGTATCGCATGCAGGCGGCCGAATGCGGAAGCCGCCGCCCCGCTGGCGGGGAGCGTGACGCGATGATGCTTCTGCAACGGCGCGATCTGTTCGTAGCCTGCCGGCGGTGTGATTTTCATGGACGTTTTTGCTGAAATCTGTTGCAGTATAATAGCGCCCTGCCGAGCCGGACCAGTCAATCCGGTGTAAAGACCGGGGATGTAGCTCAGGCGGGAGAGCGTCGCGTTCGCAATGCGAAGGTCGAGGGTTCGACCAAGCGATCACTGATCGCTTGCACAACCCCTTCATCTCCTCCTTGGGTTGTCGTGGTGAAACTGGCAGGCTTGTAGTCGAAAAGTTTCGGGGATGTAGCTCAGCTGGGAGAGCGTCGCGTTCGCAATGCGAAGGTCGAGGGT
>CAYODB010000037.1:0-22444 GCA_964402495.1 uncultured Bordetella sp. | reverse complement strand
GACCATCTTGTCCGAGCCGAAACGGAAGCCTTCCTTCTCCATATGCCGGAAGATCTCGAGAGAAATTTTCCAGACGTTCGCGCCGATGATGCCGGCGACTTCGGCGAGCGTGCGCACGCCCTTCTTGCGCCAGCGCGTCTTGACGAGCGCAATCGAGGGGTGGGTGCTGATGATGGGCATGATTTGATTTCGGTAATGGAGCCATAAGGATACTCGCAACCGAAAAAACGACGCGCACCACACCGTCTGGCAGAGCCAATGGCCGTCCAACTCGCTAGAATATGGGACGCAAGCACGACCTGTTTTCGGTGCGGGCTACGCCGGCAGGATCTTTCTGAATGCCCGGTTTTTCGCGGGAGCGAACGATGTCTGGATTGGATATGGAATTGGCCAGCGGGATTGCCGCTTTCGAGGCCAAGGAGTTTGCCCGTGCGATGCAGCTTCTGCAGCCGCTTGCCGAAAATGGCAACCCGCAGGCGCAGTACCGGGTCGCCATCATGGCGCAGGTCGGCCTGGGCATGGTGAAAAACTGTGCGAACGCGGTCAAATGGATGCAGGCGGCCGCCGAACAGGGTTTCGCACTCGCGCAGCACGGCCTGGGGTTCATGTATTTTCAGGGCGAGTGCACCAAGGCGGATGCCATCGAGGCTGCAAAATGGTTCACGCTCGCAGCCGAACAGGGCATGGCCGGTTCCCAGTCCACCCTGGCGATGATGTATGAGAAGGGCGTGGGCGTGGAGCGCGACGCCGCCGCGGCCGCGAAATGGCGCGAGCTGTCCGAAAAGCAATCCTGAGCATGCGCTTCAAGGTGATCGTCGGTGAGCAGGTCTATGCGGTCGACGTTCCGGAGGATTTAATGCTGGAGGCCGGCGAGTTCCACGCGAAACTGGATAGCGACATGGACCGGGGCTGGCAGATGAGCCGCGTATTCGTCGCCAGGCCGGACAAGCTGCAGCGCTGCCAGATCGTCGCCGAGAAACTGCTCACCAGTCTGAACAACGGCAACGAGGCCAGTGCCATGCTGATGGCGGGTTACATCGCCGTGCGCATGCCGGGTGCCATCGGGGTCGATGTCGATGACGCGGGTGAAATGCAGAACACCGAACTCCTTTTTCCCGAGGAGGGGGTACGGGGGAACCTGGGTTCCCCTGTTCCCAGACGGTGAGCTTTGCGGGTGGCAGGCTGCGCGAAATCACGCCCCTCGGTTTCATCTACGAGGTGGTCGAAGCCCTGCCGGCCGACGTGTGCCGGGAAGCGATCCGGCGCTTCGAGTCGCAGACCGAACAGCAGTATGCAGGGCGCATCGGCGAGGGCGGGCAGGAGGCGCCGGCGGTCAAGCGCTCCACGGACCTGCGCATCAGCGGTCGGAAAGACTGGCGCGATATTGATCAGGCGCTGGCGCGCCATCTGGTGTCCTCCGTCACCGCGCTGGCGGGCGAGGTTCCGTTTTTCGGCGCGAACGCCTTCAAGGATGTCGGCTATAACCTGCAGCGCACGCTGCCGGGTGAGTTTTACCACTGGCATGTGGACGCCGGGCCGGGCGAGTTCAGCCAGCGCCAGCTGGTTGCGATCTGGTATCTGAACGACATCCCGGGCCCGGGCGGGGAAACCGAATTCCCGCTGCAGCGGGTCGCGATCAAACCGGCGCAGGGAAAGCTGATCCTGTTTCCGCCCTTCTGGACGCATGTCCATCGCGGGGTCACGCTGCAGGCAGGCGTGAAGTACATTGTCACCACATGGGTCAGCTTCGCCTGAACCGGCGCGCGCATGCTTCTTGCCATTCCAAATGTCCTGAAACCCGACGAGCTGCAGCTGGTCCGCGAGTGGCTGGCGGGCGCGCCGTTTGTGGATGGGCGCCTGTCGGCCGGTGCTTCGGCGCGGCGCGTCAAGAGCAACCAGGAAGTCGAGCAGGGCGCACCGGACCTGGAGCGACTCAACCGCCTGGTCATGGGCAACCTCGTGCGCCACCCCGTGTATCGCGCCGGCGCCCTGCCTTTGCATGTGGCGAGTCCGTTCTATGCCCGCTACCGGCCCGGAATGACCTATGGGGATCACCTGGACGATCCGATCATGGGTACCGAAGGCGTGATGTACCGCTCGGACATTGCTGTCACGGTATTTCTGAACGATCCTGCGGAGTACGAAGGCGGCGAACTGGTCATCCGTGCTACGGGGGGCGATCAGGCGATCAAGTCAGCCGCGGGCGACGCGGTGCTTTACCCCGCCAGCAGCGTCCACCGGGTCAGCCCAGTGACGCGCGGGGAGCGTCTGGTGGCCGTCACCTGGCTGCAGAGCCTGGTGCGTGACCCGGCGAGGCGTGAGCTGCTTTTCGGCCTCAACGCGGCGCGTGAGCGGCTGCTGCAAAGCGCGCCGGATGCCCCGGAGACCGTACAGGTGAACGCCGCGTATATGAACCTGATCCGCATGTGGTCGGACATCTGAGGGGTTGCCATGGCCGATACCGGACTTTCCGTCGAAGCGCGCATCCTGCAGGCAGTAAGATTGACGCTTGCGAGCGTCATTAAGGACACGGCGACGCCGCACGGGATGCGTCATCCCTTGTCCGATGCCACGATCGAAGACATGCGCCAGTGCCTTGCCCTCATCAGCGCACGCGAGCGCGAACTCGCGCACAGTGCGAGCGGAGCAGCCGCTGCGCGGCCGCAGTTCAGCGACGAGCCGGCGCGTGGCGACACGGTGATCCGTTTTCACAAGAAAAAGCCTTCGGATGATCCGCAGGGCTAGACAGGCAGAGGCCACCAATGGACCAGAACAGCTGCAGCGCGCTTGAACCCTATGCCCTGCGCGTGCTGGGCGACAGTATGGAACCGGAATTCGCCGATGGCTGCGTGGTCATCGTCGATCCCGGCTATGCGCCGCGGGACGGAGGATTCGTGATCGTCGAATTTGCCGGGGACGTCTTCTTCCGCCAGCTCGTCTTTGACGGCGAGCGGCGCTTTCTCAAGCCCCTCAACCCGAAATACGGAAGTTTTGAGCTAACCCCGCCCTATACGCTCCGCGGCGGGGTGGTGCAACAGGCAGGCAGGCGGCGGGCGCAGCGAAAGCACTACGCGTAAACGCAGGTCAATAACCGCCTTTGCGCATGCTCTCCTGGAGTCCGGCGATTTTTCCCGCCTGCTTGGAGGGGTTGCCGGGAAACAGGTCGAACAGCGTCTTGTTGTCCACCTTCCGGTCGGGCCATTTTTCCTGCATGGCCTTCAGCATGGCGCGGTTGTTCGGCTGCTCACCGTTGTGGTTGATGTAGGCGTCGCGCAGGTACTCGATCACATCCCAGTGGTCCTCGGTGAGTGCCAGGCCCTCTGTCGCAGCGATTGCTTCACCGACCTCGCGATCCCATTCGTCGTGCGACTCAAGGTAGCCGTTTTCTGTCGTTTCCAGAACTTTGCCGCTTACTTGGTATGCCATGGTCGCCTCGTCTTCGATTAATCCGGCCTGGAGTGCAGGTCGTCGATACTCTTGTGGGGAATGAACAGTCCGAAGCCCAGTTTGCGCTCGTGGCCCAGGCCGCGCTGCTGCAGCGACAGGGATTGCGCGCGTGTGAGGCTTGCGAGCATCAGGCTGCGCGCGAGATGGGCCCGTTCGGGCGTCGCCACCAATGTGCTGCGACCGCATACCAGCTTGGCCTCGCGTATGCCAAGCGCGCCGAGCTCCTCCGCAGCGACGCAAAGGAATCCGGTTTCGCCCCCGGTCGAGGGCAAAATCACGCCGCGCGAGAACAGGGTGGTGATGCGGGAAAGCGGTCTCACCGTGAGAGCGCCGATGCGCAGAGGCCAGCCGGCCACCTGCAGGGTGCGGTCGATCAGGCTCGCCGCATCGTCAAGACGATGCCTGGGCACGCGCAGCGTGAGCTTTACCCTGTGCGAGAGCTGCAGCAGTTCGTCGGGCAATTCAGGCCGCATCCAGCCGCTCCCGGAGCCGGCGCCGTGAATCAGGTGGAGGCCGGCGTACGGCTCCTCTGCAAACCAGGGCAGCTCATCCTGGATCGCGTGAGACAGCGCATG
This sequence comes from uncultured Bordetella sp., assembly GCA_964402495.1. Taxonomy (GTDB): domain Bacteria; phylum Pseudomonadota; class Gammaproteobacteria; order Burkholderiales; family JACQAP01; genus JACQAP01. Next base: position 18,422 of record CAYODB010000037.1, on the reverse strand, counting down.
CGCATGGTCGACTGGCAGGCAGGGGCACGAAATCGCGAACACGGCATCGACGATATCGCCGGGCACGGCTTCCTGCGCTATGCGTTCTGCCGTCGACATGCTGATCAGTCCACAGGCAGGGCGGCCTGCAGAGCGTCCCGGTCGAACCACCAGTCGTCCTGCACCAGCACGTCCACGACGTTGCGCAGTCGCGGCAGGAAGAGCGACGGGTCGTTCAGCTCCATGCGCCCGATCCAGCGGTCGAAGTCTTCCTGACCCGCCACGCCGCTATGGCGCCGGGCGACCGTGGCGAGCACCTGGCTCGCATAGATGAGCAGATGCTCGCGCTGCGGTTCCCGGGCGCGCATGTCCACGAGGTAGTACGCCGCGACCGCGGCCACAGCGGCACCATCGGCTTGCGGCGGCGTTTCGTCGACCACATGCTGGAGCAGCGCGACACTCAGTTCGGGGTCGATGGGATAGGTCACCGCAAGCCAGAGTCCCTGGCCGAGCGCAGCCAGGGACTCTGGCTGGTCGGACAGAAACAGGATGTCGCAGCACTGCGCGGCGCCTTCCCATGCCTGTTCGGCGAGATACAGATCCACCGCCTCGCGTGCCATCGCCCAGGCTTCGGCCCCAAGTTCGAGCCTGACAAGCGCGCGGCCAAGCTGCAGCAGAAGGTCCGCGCGGCGCAGCGGCTCTGCACCAGTCGATAGCCCGGCAAGCTGCTCGCGCAGCTCCGCCACCAGGCGCTTGAGCATCCCGGTCGATTCTTTCGCGTCCTCGCTGTCGTCTGAATTGCCGACCGCGCGATCTTCCTTGATGTACTTGAGGGGGATGTATTTCATGGATGTGGGGCGTTCCGTATTCGAGGGAGCGTGTCAGGGCGCGGCGATCCGTTGAAAGTAACGGGCCCGATAGACAAGCCGCGCCCGGCCGGGCGCGGGGTGATCGGTGAATGCCGTGCGGTTGTGCAACACGTTGTTGCACACCAGACCCTGGCCGGCCTCCAGGCGCAGTGCAAATACGTGGGATGAGTCCGTGTCGAGGATCTGATTCAGAAGCGCCACCGCGGCCCGCGTGGTGTCGTCGTCGCGCCATGCGATGCTGCGGCTGCGCGCCGTGTAACGCATGTGCAGCGCGCCGCGTTGGACGGAAAAGACCGGGCCGGTGCAGGCGGCCCGGATCTCGGCGCCATCCACGATGTTGGCCGGGATGGTCATCGCATCCGGCGCCGCGAGTGCGGCCACGTACCCGGGGTTGGCGTCGCGCAGCAGGATGTAGGCGATTTCGGGATCGAGCAGGCGGTTCGCCCCGTTCTCGGCAGCGGGCCGGACACAGTGCAGGATAAAGGCGTGAATGCGCTCCTGCGGGCTGTTGTAGTACCCGTCGGTGTGCCAGAGCAGGCGCTGGTTGGAATAAGGAATGTATCCGGCGGCGGATTTTCCCGGCGCTGCCTGCAGCGAGCTGATGCCATCTTCATCAGCGAGCAGGTTGGCATGCAGCCGCGTCAGGCCCAGCCGCTCGCCCAAGCGGCGCGGGATGTCCTTGTCGGGCACGGCTGCAAGCGGGCTTGCGTAGACGGCCATGTTGGCCGCCGCGCAGACCCGGCGGAGTTCGCCGATCTCCGCATCGGTCGGGTTGCGCGGGTCGCGCACCTCGACCACCAGATCCTTCGCACGGCGCGGAAAGTGCGCCAGCTTGCGCTCGCGCCAACGCAAGTAGGACTGCGTTGCGTCGAGCGAAAACGGGTGTTCGATGGTGCGAGGGAGCGGAGCGTTCAAGTTGCGTCGTCGTGCGTCGTCGTCGTTAAGGCAATGGTGGGGAAAACCGGGCTGCACAACATACCGCATAGGCGCGGCGAGGCGCGTGCCGCGCGCTCTTTGGGTCGTCCAAGACGCGGCCCGGAGGAGGGGCTGCAGGCTGAAAAAATGCAGTTAAAAACAATTGCCTAAATCACTGTGGAACGACGACATACCTCTTAAGGGATATCTTTTGTGCAGTGCAGGCCCCTCCCAAAGACTCGTTCGCCCGGGGGGGGCCTCGTTAGACTCCACTGGTCCGTTTTCGCACCGCGTGGAGGTGTTCCTTGTCCGATCAGCAACAGCAGCCTAAAAATCCCGAGCGGCACAGCACCTACATCCCGATCGAGAAGAAATCGACCAAGCCGTTCCACCCGACGCCCATGCTCGACCAGCTCGAGAGCGGGCCCTGGCCGAGCTTCGTCACCGGGCTGAAGCGTCTGGCGCATGACAACAACATGATGGTCGACCTGCTCGGCCAGCTGGAGCACTCCTACAAGACGCGTCTGGGATACTGGAAGGGTGGCACGGTCTCGGTGTTCGGCTACGGCGGCGGCATCATCCCGCGCTTTTCCGAAGTCGCCAGCATGTTCCCCGAGTCGAAGGAGTTCCATACGCTGCGCGTGCAGCCCCCTGCGAGAACTCACTACACCACCAAGCTGCTGCGCCAGCTGTCCGACTCGTGGAACAAATGGGGCTCGGGACTGATCGCCTTCCACGGGCAGACCGGAAACATCATGTTCATCGGCACGACGACCGAGAACACCCAGCACTTTTTCGACGAGATCAACGAATACGGCTTCGACCTCGGGGGTGCCGGCCCCTGTGTGCGCACCGCGATGTCCTGCGTGGGCGCTGCGCGCTGCGAACAGTCGTGCACCAACGAGCACCGCATCCACCGCACCCTGGTGAACAACTTCATCGACGACATGCACCGCCCGGCGCTGCCCTACAAGTTCAAGTTCAAGGTTTCGGGCTGCCCCAACGACTGCATGAACTCGATCCAGCGCGCCGATTTTGCGGTGATCGGAACCTGGCGCAATGACATGCAGGTCGACCAGCAGGAAGTAAAGGCTTACGTGGCCGGGCACGGCCGAAAGTACACGATCGACAATGTGATCGCGCGCTGCCCGACCAAGGCGCTGTCGCTCAATGATGACGATACGCTCGAAGTCGACAACCGCAGCTGCGTGCGCTGCATGCACTGCATCAACGTCATGACCAAGGCGCTCAAGCCCGGCACTGACCGCGGCATCACCCTCCTGATCGGCGGCAAGCGCACCCTCAAGATCGGCGACACCATGGGGACCGTGATCATTCCGTTCATGAAGATGGATACGGACGAGGACTACGAAAAGCTGCGCGAACTCGCCGCCACGGTGGTGGACTTCTGGGCCGAGAACGGCCTGGAGCACGAGCGCTGCGGGGAAATGATCGAGCGCATCGGCCTGGCGAACTTTCTCGAGGGCATCGGCGTGGACGTCGATCCCAACATGATCAGCCATCCGCGCACCAGTTCATACGTGCGTCTGGACGACTGGGACGCGGAAGCGGACAAGTGGATCGCTCGCCAGAAGATCGCGAAGCCCGGCGAAAAAGCGGCGCTGAGCTAAAAAGTACGGGAGGAGTCAGGAATGGCACAGCAGATCGCTTCGGCGACCGTAAAAAAGAAAATGCGCCCGCCGATCGAGAGCGGATGTCCCGATGGGGTGCAGTATATGCACCCGCTGATGGTGAAGAACTTCAGCAAGTGGAAGTACCACGACCGGCCCCGACCGGGCGTGCTGCACCACGTGGCCTATTCGGGAGACGAGATCTGGACGGTGCGCGTCGGCACGCAGCGCCAGCTCGGACCCTACGAGATCAACCTCCTGTGCGACATCGTCGACAAGTACGCCGAAGGCCACGTGCGCTTCACCATCCGCTCGAACCTCGAGGTGATGGTCTCCTCGTGGGAGAAGGTCGGTCCACTGATCCAGGCATTCAACGACGCGGGCTATCCGGTGGGCGGCACCGGAAACTCGGTGACGATGATCTCCCACACCCAGGGCTGGCTGCACTGCGACATTCCCGGCACCGACGCCTCGGGCGTGGTGAAGTCGCTGATGGACGAACTTTATGAAGAGTTCATCAAGGAGGAAATGCCGAACCGCGTGCACATCACGACTTCGTGCTGCCAGATCAACTGCGGCGGGCAGGGCGACATCGCGATCAACGTGCAGCACACCAAGCCGCCGAAAATCAACCATGACCTGGTCGCTAATGTATGCGAGCGCCCTTCGGTCGTGGCACGCTGCCCGGTGGCCGCGATCCGGCCGGCAATCGTGAATGGCAAGCCGTCGCTTGAAGTCGACGAGAAGAAATGCATCTGCTGCGGTGCCTGCTACCCCCCGTGCCCGCCGATGCAGATCAACGACCCCGAGCACTCCAAGCTCGCCATCTGGGTGGGTGGAAAGAACTCAAACGCCCGCTCCAAGCCGATGTTCCAGAAGCTGGTTGCGGCCGGCCTGCCGAACAATCCGCCGCGCTGGCCCGAAGTCGCCGCCGTGGTGAAAAACATCCTGTACACCTACAAGAAGGATGCGCGCCACTTCGAGCGAGTCGGGGACTGGGTGGAGCGGATCGGCTGGCCGCGCTTTTTCGAGCTGACCGGGCTGCCGTTCACGAAGTTCCACATCGATAACTGGCGCGGGGCGCGTAACAGCCTGAACGCCTCGGCGCACATCCGCTTCTAGGCATGTGCGCTCACGCGGTCAATGAGGGCGGGGGCAGGATATGAAGCTCGGGATTCTGGTCAACGAGGGGCCGTACACGCATGCCGCGTCCGACTCGGCCTACCAGTTCGTCAAGGCCGCGCTGGCGAAGGGGCACGAGATCTATCGCGTGTTTTTCTATCACGACGGCGTGAACAACGGGACACGGCTGACCGTGCCGCCGCAGGACGACCGCAACATCGTGAAGCGCTGGAGCGAGCTGGCGGCGCAGCACAAGCTGGACCTCGTGCTGTGCATCGCGGCCGCGCAGCGGCGCGGCCTGATGGATCCGTCCGAAGCGAAGCGCAACGGCAAGGACGCAGACAACATCGCACCCGGATTTCGCATCTCGGGTCTGGGGCAATTGATCGAAGCAGGCATCCAGGCCGACCGCCTGGTTGTCTTTGGCGGCTGAGGAAAACGCGGATGGAAGAGCAGAGCGGAGGCGGCGTCGCGAAACGGTTTCTTTATGTGAACCGCAAGGCCCCTTACGGAACCATCTACGCGCTCGAATCCCTTGAAGTGGTGCTGATCGGTGCAGCCTTCGAGCAGGACGTCAGCCTCGCATTCCTGGGTGACGGGGTGTATCAGCTGGTCAAAGGGCAGGACACGAAAGGGGTCGAGATGAAGAATTTCTCGCCCACGTTCCGCGCGCTTGAGGACTACGACGTGACCAAGCTGTACGTCGAGCGGGAGGCGCTGCAGGCGCGCGGCCTCACCGAAGCCGATCTCGTGGTTCCGGTGGAGGCGGTCGACGCTGAGCGTATGGCCGAGATCATGGAAAACCAGGACGTGATCCTGAGTTTCTAGGGAATCGAACATGCTGCATACCGTCAACAAATCTCCATTCGACAACAAGACCCTGGAAACCTGCCTCAAGTTCGCGAGGCAGGGAAGTGCGATCCTTCTGATCGAAGATGGCGTCTATGCGGCGGCCCGGGATACGGCTGTCGCAACACAGGTGCAGGATGCCCTGAAGCGCGTGACCATCTACGCGCTCAAGCCCGACGTCGAGGCGCGGGGCATGCAAAACCGGGTGATGGACGGTGTTCGCCTGGTTGATTACGGGGGATTCGTCGATCTCGTGACCGAAAACAACGCCGTGCAAAGCTGGATTTGACCTTTAAGGAAGATTACGACATGCCAATCGAACTGAATGGCCAGAGCATCGAAACCGACGAGGAAGGCTATCTCGCGAACCGCGCAGACTGGACCGAGGAAGTGGGAAAGGAGATGGCCAATATCGACGGCTGTGACCTGACCGACAGCCACTGGGAAGTGATCAATTTCCTGCGCGAATACTACGAGGAGTACCAGATCGCGCCGGCGGTCCGGGTGCTGACCAAGGCGATCGGCAAGAAGCTCGGCGCGGACAAGGGAAACAGCAAGTATCTGTACGAGCTTTTCCCCTACGGCCCTGCCAAGCAGGCCTGCAAGTATGCGGGACTGCCCAAGCCGACCGGCTGCGTGTAGACGAACAGGGAAACCCAGGTTTCCCCGTTACCCCTTCCTGAATTGAATCCAGCCGGATCCAGGAGCGAGCCTTGTCGGCGCTGACGGTAGCCTACGCGCTGCTCTTTTATTTCGCGACCGCCATGCTCGTCGGCGGTGTGGGCTACAAGTGCTGGGTCTACGCGCGCACACCGCAGCCGCTCAAGATCCCGATTCCCCCCGCACCGACCACGCGCGGCGGGGTCGTCCTGCGGATGCTGATCGAAGTCACCCTGTTCCGCGCGCTGTTCCGCGCCAACAAGTGGATCTGGCTCTTCGGCTGGCTGTTTCATGTTGCGCTGCTGGCCGTGTTGCTGCGCCATCTGCGCTATTTCACCGAGCCGGTGTGGGGATGGGTTGCGCTGATGCAGCCTCTGGGCCTCTACGCGGGTTTCGCGATGCTGGTCGGCCTGGCGGGTCTCTGGGCACGGCGCTTCCTGGTCGACCGCGTACGCTACATCAGCAGCCCGTCTGATCACCTGATGCTGGCCCTGCTGGTGGCCATTGCCGCGAGCGGACTGGTGATGAAGTATGTGGCGCATACAGATATCGTCGCGCTCAAGGCCTTCTTTCTCGGACTGGCGCGCTTCGACTGGCAGCCGCTGCCTGCGGATCCCGCGCTGCTCGTCCATCTTGCGCTGGTCGCGACATTGATGATCATTTTTCCGCTGAGCAAGCTGCTGCACGCGCCGGGCGTGTTTTTCAGCCCAACGCTGAACCAGATGGATGACGCCCGCGAAAGGCGCCACACCGCGGGCTGGTCGGCGCAAATCGTTCACGTCAACCGGGCACGGGGAGGCTGAATGGCCGCTTTCGAAACACCACCGCTGGGCGAGTATCCGGTGATCCCGCTGGTGCGTGAAGGCGCGATGGCGCACAGCAAGCCGTTCGTGGCCAAGCCGGATATCCAGACGGGGATCGGTTTCCCGGGGGAACTCGTGCCCGACTGGGAAAAGGTCGCGGTTACCAAGCTCGGCCAGCTCGTCTCGCAATCGCGCGGGCTGCAGGTGTTTCTCGATTCCTGCGTCAAATGCGGCGCCTGCACGGACAAGTGCCATTACTTCCTCGGCACCTCCGACCCGAAGAACATGCCGGTCGCGCGTCAGGACCTGCTGCGTTCGGTGTATCGACGGTACTACACGTTTGCGGGCAAGCATTTCCCGAAGCTAGTCGGTGCGCGGGACATGACCAAGGACGTGCTCGACGAGTGGTACAGCTATTTTCACCAGTGTTCGCAGTGCCGGCGCTGCGCGGTCTTCTGCCCCTACGGTATCGATACGGCTGAGGTCTCGATGGCGGCGCGCGAAATCATGGACACCGTCGGCGTTGGCCAGAAGTACTCCAACGAGATCATCGGCAAGCTCCACAAGATCGGGAACAACCTTGGACTGCCGGAGCCGGCCTTGCGCAATACGCTGGACGGTCTCGAGGAGGACGTGCTCGAGGAGACGGGGGTGGAGGTCAAGTTTCCCCTGGACGTGAAGGGCGCCGAAGTGCTGCTCATCACGCCCAGCGCAGATTTCTTTGCCGAGCCGCACATTGACGGCCTGATAGGCTACGCGAAGGTGTTTCACGCGGCGGGGATCTCGTGGACGCTCTCGTCGCATGCGTCCGAAGCGGCGAATTTCTCGCTCTTCATCGGCAATCACGACAACCTGCAGAAGGTGGCCGAGCGCATCCGCGATGCGGCGCTGGATCTTGGCGTTAAGCGGATCGTGGTGGGCGAATGTGGCCATGCATGGCGAGTCGCATACAGCTTCTGGAACACGCTGATCGGGCCGTTCGACTTCCTCGACCCCCGCTATCCGGCACCGCAGCATATCTGCGAACTGACATACGACCTGATCCAGCAGGGTGCCCTCACGTTCGACAAGAGCGCAAATGACGACAAGGTGGTGACCTTTCACGATTCGTGCAACGTTTCGCGCGGCTCGCGTATGGGCGATGGTCCGGGAGGGCAGTTCCACATTCCGCGCGAAATCATCCGCGCCTGTGTCAACAATTTCGTCGACATGGCCCCGGAGACGATCGGCGAGACCACCTTCTGCTGCGGCGGAGGTGGCGGCCTGCTGACCGACGACCTGGTCGAATTGCGTGTCAAAGGGGCGCTCCCCCGCATGCAGGCGCTCCAGCAGGTTGTGGAGGAGCACGGAGTGAACTACATGGCCGCGATCTGCGCCATCTGCAAAAGCCAGTTCACGAAGGTTCTGCCCTACTACAAGCACCCCATGGACATGATAGGCAGCGTGCACGGACTCGTGAGCAAGGCGATTGTTCTCGGACCCAGGAATTGAGCCGGTCTAACCGGAATCAGCGGAGATAACCATGTCAGCGCCAGCGAGCAAGCCCGAAGCCAAGAGCGAGCACACGTTCCGCAAGTTCAAGGACGGAGATCACAAATGGGATTCGTTCCAGGAGCAGATCTTTTCCGCGGATACGACCGACAAGTGCCCAACCTACGTTCACAAGACGCCGCCCTGCCAGGCGAGTTGCCCCTCCGGCGAAGACATACGCGGCTGGCTCAACATCGTGCGCGGCGTGGAAAAGCCGCCCAAGGGCACGACCATGCAGGAATACGCATTCCGCCGGTCGACGGCCGGAAACCCGTTTCCCTCGATGATGGGGCGCGTCTGCCCGGCACCCTGCCAGACGGGCTGCAACCGCAACAGCGTCGAGGATTATGTCGGCATCAACGCGGTCGAGCAGTACATCGGCGACTACGCGCTGGAGCAGAACTTCACCTTTCAGGCCGGGCCGGACTCCGACAAGCGGGTAGCGATCGTCGGCGGCGGTCCGGCGGGGTTGTCGGCCGCCTATCAATTGCGCCGCAAGGGGCATGGCGTGACCCTGTTCGACGACCACGCCGAACTGGGCGGCATGGCGAAGTACGGCGTGCCGGGTTACCGCCTGCCGCGCAAGCACCTGGACGGAGAAATCAACCGCATCACCGCAATGGGCGTGGAAGTGCGCCTCAATACCCGCGTCGGAAGGGAGGTGCAGTTGGAGGATCTCGAGCGCGATTTCGACGCCGTGCTGATCACGATCGGTTGCAAGGCGGGGCGCGCGCTTCCCGTGCCAGGGGCCGATGCGCCCAACTGCATCAGCGGCGTGGCTTTCCTCGAGGCGTTCAACCAGGGGCGCCTGAAGTCCGTCGCGGGCCGCGTGGTGGTCGTCGGCGGCGGCGATACTTCGGTCGACGTGGTCTCGGTGGCGCGCCGGCTCGGCTACGTGACCGACCTGCAGGAATCCGATCGCCCGGAGTTCGTTGTCATGGGCCACACGGCGCACGACGTATCGGCGATGGCCGCGCGCAAGGGTGCAGACGCGACGCTGATTTCCATGCAGCCGGTGGAGAAAATGAACGCGGCGAAGCACGAGATCGAGGATGCGCAGCGCGAAGGGGTGAAGATTCGTGGCAGCCTGATGCCGGTCAAGGTGATTCTGGACGAGAAGACCGGGCGCGCAACGGCGTTGCGCGTCATAGAGCTCGACTACTCGAGCGGCAAGCCGGTCGAGAAACCGGGCACGGAGTTCGATCTGGAGGCCGATCTGATCGTGTCTGCGATTGGACAGTCCGGAGACCTGCAGGGCATGGAGTCGCTGGATAACGGCAAGGGCCTGATCGCAGCGGACAAGTTCTACCAGGTGCCGAAACGCCAAGGCCTGTTCGCTTGCGGTGACATCATCCGCCCCCACCTGCTCACGACCGTGATCGGGCAGGGGTCGATTGCCGCTGACAGCATCGACCGGTTTCTCGGCGAGAAGGAAATGGCGAAGCGTCCGAAAGTCGACGTGCATCACTTCAACCTGCTCGACAAGCTGCGCGAAGTAAATCTTGAACCCAAGCCCTTTCAGCCGGTTGCCGAGCCGGATCTGCGCGAGATCGACAGGGGCGTACGCGGGACCGCGTTGGAGGGCAAAGGCGTGGGCGGGTTTGCGATCCACAACTACGAGGATCGCGGTGCTGCGGAAGTCTGTCAGTCCAGCGAATTGTTTCTCGGGCACTTTCAACACCAGGACCGGGTCAAGCGCACGGAGATCGGGCCGTCGGCGGAGGAGGTGCTCGGCCACTTTACGGAACGCATGGTCGGCCTGGACGACAAGCAGGCCGTGGAAGAGGCGAAGCGCTGCATGAGCTGTGGAATGTGCTTCGAGTGCGACAACTGCGTCATCTACTGCCCGCAGATCGCGGTCAAGCGGACGCCAAAATCGGAGTCGACAATGGGACGCTATGTCTACACGGACTACGACCTTTGCATCGGCTGCCACATCTGCGCCGACGTGTGCCCGACCGGCTATATCAAGATGGGCATGGGTGACCACTGAGTCGGGCGGCGGATGAAGCGTATCGTCGCTCTCGCGTTGTCACTGCTACTGACTGCAGCGGGGTTTGTCCATGCCGCGGACAAGCCCGCCGGGCGCGTCCCTGTGCCTGCATTCAAGATCGATAGCGGTGAGACCTGCGTCGCGCCGACCCAGGAGATGCGCCGCGACCACATGAAGATGCTCTTTCATCAGCGCGACAGGACGGTGCGGCAGGGTATCCGTGAACCTCGCTTCAGCCTGAAGAATTGTGTCGAGTGCCATGCTTCGAGGGACACCGGCAGCGTACTGGGAACGGAAGGATTCTGTTCGAGCTGCCACGCCTATACCGCGGTCAAGATCGACTGCTTCGAATGCCACAGCTCGATGCGGCAGGCGAAATCTGCGGGAGCGCGAAAATGAGCCTGGGACGGCGCGAGTTTCTGGGGTGGGGCGCCGCGGCCACTGCCGGCGCCGCACTGGCGCCGGTGATCAACCTGGTCGAGCTTGCACAGGCGCGTTCCCCGGTGGAGGCCGCGTCCGCCCTCAGGCGCTGGGGCTTGCTGATCGACATCACAAAATGCGCGGACTGCGACGATTGCGTCACCGCATGCCACAACGAAAACGGGGTTTCCGGCAATGGCCGTCCGGAAACCGACGCGCAGTGGATCCGCAAGGTCGGGCTGCGCGACAAGCGCACGGGCGTGGCGCAGACGCTGCCGATGATGTGCCAGCACTGCGAGGAGCCGCCCTGCGTGGACGTATGCCCGACGGGAGCCTCGTTCAAGCGCGACGATGGCATCGTCCTGGTCGACAAGCACACGTGCATCGGTTGCCGCTATTGCGTGTTGGCCTGCCCGTATGGCGCCCGGTCGTTCATTCACGAAACCGTAATCGGGCAGAAGCCCGACGTTCCACGAGGCAAGGGCACGGTCGAGTCCTGCACCCTGTGCGTGCACCGGGTGGACAGGGGTGACGCCCCGGCATGCGTGGAAGCGTGCAACCGCGACGGCGGAAAGGCGATGCTGTTCGGGGACCTGAACGATCCGTCCGCGGAGATCCACCGCCGCCTGCACAGCGAGCCCTCCACGCAGGTGCGTGCCGACCTCGCCCTCAACACCGGCGTGCGCTACCAGGGGCTGTAGCGATGGCGCGCACGCAATTCCGAGAAATCGAGGGCCGTGGCGGCTTCTACGCGCTGCTGGGGATGCTCGTGCTGGTGGTGCTCGCGGGCCTCGGGGCTGCCTGGTACATGGAACACAACGGCCACTATGTCACCGGGATGAGCAACCGGATCGTGTGGGGAATGCCACACGTGTTCGCAGTATTCCTGATCGTGGCCGCTTCCGGGGCACTCAACGTTGCCTCGATCGCCTCGGTGTTCGGCCGGGAGATCTACAAGCCTTTGACCAGGCTTTCCGGCCTCCTCGCGATGACGCTTCTTGCGGGCGGGCTTTCGGTCCTGGTGCTTGACCTGGGGCGTCCTGACCGTCTGATCGTGGCGATGACGAACTACAATTTCAAGTCGGTGTTCGCCTGGAATATTTTCCTCTACACCGGTTTCTTTGCAGTCGTCGCGCTCTATCTGTGGACGATGTTCGAACGGCGCATGAACGGCCACACCGGGAAGGCGGGTCTGTTCGCGTTTTTCTGGCGCCTGGTATTGACCACGGGGACGGGCTCAATTTTTGGTTTTCTCGTCGCACGCGAGCACTACAACAGCGCCCTGATGGCGCCCCTGTTTATCGTCATGTCGTTTTCTTTCGGCCTGGCGGTCTTCATGCTGGTGCTGATGGGCGTGTGCCGGGGAGCGGGGCGCCCGCTTGGCGATGTGCTGATAAAAAGGCTGGCGAATCTACTGGGCGTGTTCGTGGCTGCTGTCCTCTATTTTGTCCTGGTCTACCACCTGACCAACCTCTACGTTACGCGTCAGCACGAGGTCGAGCGCTTCATCCTCGTCTCCGGCGGCGTGTATACGGCGCTCTTCTGGATCGGCCAGATCATGGTCGGCGGCATCGTTCCGCTTGCGCTGATTTTTGCTCCTCGTGCGAGCCGCATCCGCAGCGCATTGGCTGCGGCCTGCGTGATTGCGGGCGGAATGGCGCAACTCTATGTCCTCATCATCGGGGGACAGGCGTATCCGCAGGCAATGTTTGCGGACAAGGAAGTCGCAAGCAGCTTCTTCGATGGCGTGGTTGCCGCGTATACGCCGAGCCTGCCGGAAATACTGCTTGGCACAGGCGGGACGGCGCTGGCACTGGCGCTTACCATCGTCGCCCTCAAGGTGCTGCCTTTTGTTCCGCAAAGCCTGGCGGACGCGGAAGTGGAATCGTCCGCCGCGTGAACCGCCTGTTCGTTTCTGCCGCACACAAGTCCTCGGGCAAGACGACGCTGTGCATCGGGTTGTGCGCCGCGCTGCGCGAGCGTGGCGAGGCCGTGCAGCCTTTCAAGAAGGGGCCCGACTACATCGACCCGCTGTGGCTGGGCCTCGCCGCCGGGCGCCCATGCTACAACCTCGATGCGTACCTGAGCGGGGAGGAGGAACTTCGTGCGGAGTTTGCGCGGCGCATGGCGGGTGCCTCGCTCGGGATCGTGGAAGGTAACAAAGGGCTGTACGACGGGCTTGACCTGGAAGGCAGCAACAGCAACGCGGCGCTTGCCGTGCTGCTGCGAACCCCGGTGGTGCTGGTGCTCGACGCGCGCGGCATGACGCGCGGCATCGCGCCTCTCATCCTGGGCTACCAGGCGTTCGACAAGAACGTGCAGATTGCAGGCATCATCCTGAACCAGCTGGGCGGTTCGCGGCACGAGGCCAAGCTGCGAGCCGTAATCAAGCACTACACGGGGGTACCGGTGCTTGGTGCCGTGCAGCACGACGAACACCTGACCATCGTCGAACGGCAGCAGGGTCTTGTGCCAAGCAACGAGGCCGATGCCGCGGCGGCGACCGGGCGGGTGCGCGAGATTGCCCGGCGTATTGCCTCCCAGGTGGACCTGGATGCTCTGCTGGCGGTGGCGCGCGGTGCGGGGCATCTCCCACCGGTTGCCGTATCCGACGGGAATCCGCGAATCAAACCGGGTGCCCGCGTCGTCCGGATCGGGGTGGCGCGTGACGCGGCATTCGGGTTTTACTACCCGGGAGACCTGGAGGCCTTGCGCCAGGCCGGGGCCGAGCTCGTCGCCTTCGACGCAATGCACGATCGACGACTGCCGTTGATCGATGGCCTGTTCATCGGTGGCGGGTTTCCTGAAATGCACATGGAAGCGCTCTCCAGCAACGTCGAGCTGCGCGCCGAACTGCGTTCGGCAATCGAAGCCGGGCTTCCGACCTATGCCGAATGCGGTGGACTGATGTATCTTGCGCGCGGCATCGAATGGAACGGCCGTCGCGCCGAGATGGTCGGCGTCGTTCCAGCCGACATCGCCATGCATTCGCGCCCTGTCGGGCGTGGTTACGTGCACCTTCGCGAGACGGGTGCAAGTCCGTGGGCGGGTCCATCTTCCTCGTCCGCGACGCAGATACGGGCCCACGAATTCCACTATTCGAGCGTCGAGAATCTTCCCGCCGACGTGAAGTTCGCCTATGAAGTCGAGCGCGGGCATGGCGTAGACGGGCGCCACGACGGGATCGTGCGCGGGAACCTGGTTGCATCGTATTCGCATCTTCGCGATGTAGAAGGAAACCGCTGGGCGAGACGTTTTGTGGAATTCGTCAGACGTTGCCGGACCGGGGCACTGCGCGTCGCGTCCGGATTGTCCTGACATGACAGGAGAAAGCCGATGCTGATGGAAATTGATGGGAGGACGGTTCCGACAGACGAGGAAGGCTATCTGACGCAGCCGACGGACTGGGATGACGCCATTGCCGAGGAGATCGCCCGGCAGGAGAATCTCCAGCTGACCGACGCGCATTGGGCGGTCATCCGATTCATGCGAACATATTACGAGGAGCATCAGATTGCGCCGGATGCGCGGCATGTAATCAGGCATCTCGCAGACTATCTCGGCCCGGGGAGCGGGGGGAGAAACGACCTGTTCAAGCTATTTCCATATGGCTATGTAAAGCAGGCGTGCCGGATTGCCGGCATGCGGCGACCACGGGCGTGGAGCACCGGTTGAGATGGAACACGGAGTGGGCGACTCATGATCACCATCACACCCAAAGCAGCTGGACAGATTCGCAGTTCGCACGGCCAGCAGGCCGCCCCGGCCGAGATCTACCTGCGCCTCGCCGCGCGCCTCGATGACAAGGGCACGATCGAGTACGGAATGGGGATCGACGATAAGGCCGAAGGCGACGTGCTGGTGACTTCGGAAGGCATCAATGTCCTGGTCTCACCAGGCTGTACCGAACTGCTCACTGGCGCAACCCTGGATTTTGTGGAGATCAATCCCGGTGAGCAGCGCTTTATCTTCATGAATCCGAACGACCCTTCCCACAAGTCGCCCAAGCCGGGCGGCTGAACTGGACGCGTTCGCGCGCGGACGTTAGTCTCGTCTACATCCCACTTTTCCGGCCGCGCTGCGCTGCGGCGCAGGCTATCCATGGCGGAACCCGCGGTCCCCGAACCAGACGCGAACGCCACGCCCAACGTGGTTGTCGGCGGTATGCGGCCGCGCACCCACATCGAGCGCCTGGCGCGCAAGACGCAGTCGCTGGACATCCTCTATGAGGTGGCTATCAGTCTCAGCCAGCCCGGCAGCCTGAAAAAGCTGCTCGAGGGTTTCCTGGATACGTTCATCGAGCTCGTCGACGCCCGCGCGGCAAGCGTCCGGCTGCTCAGTGCGGATGGGGTTTCCAGGATAGTTGCCAGCCGCGGCCTCGCGTCCGACCTGGTCGAGCGTGACTGCTCCGTTCCGGCCGGGCGCTGCCTGTGCGGGTGGTGTTCAACCGGGGGAGGGTTTCGTGTCGATAAGGGCACCGGAACGTGTGCCCGGCTAAATGGCCGGCCGATACTGGAGCCCGATTGCGAGGAGTTCGTGGTGATTCCGATCCAGTATCAGGTTCGGATTCTCGGCGTGTACAACCTGTTTCTCGACCGCCCGCTTGCAGCCATGGGGGAGGACATGCCCGACCTGTTGATCAGCATCGGGCGTCAGCTGGGACTGGCGGTCGAAAAGGCGCGCCTTGAAACCGACGCGCGGCGGCTTGCCATCATGGAAGAGCGCAACCTGATCGGAAACGAGCTGCACGATTCTCTTGCGCAGTCGCTGATAGGGATGCGGCTGCAGCTGAGGATCCTGACGGAGTCGCTATCCCGGAAGGACCTGGGTGCGGCACAGGTGGAGGCGAACGGGCTGCGCCGGGCGATCACGCAAGCCAATGCCGACGTACGCGACCTGCTGACCAATTATCGGCTCAGGATCGACGAAGCGGGATTGCTGCAGACGCTGACCAAGCTGGTCGAGCGTTTCCAGCGGGAAACCGGTATCGCGGTGTTTTTCCAGAACGAATGCGAAGTGCTCGGCCTGCCTCCCGCGCAGGAGCTGCAGCTATTCTTCATCATTCAGGAGGCGCTGACGAATATCCGCAAGCATAGCGGCGCGCACAACGTGCGGATCATGCTCAACAATGAAGGCGACCTGTATACCGTGTTGATCGAGGACGATGGCCTCGGGATGGAAGGCGAGGCAGACAACCTGCCTCTCGAGCATGCAGGACTGGCGATCATGAGGGAGCGCACCGCAAAGCTCCCCGGGCAGATAGTGATCGAAAGCGAACCCGGCGAAGGTACGCGGATCGTGTTGATCTTCACCGTGCCGCCGCTGGCCTAGCTGGAGCCGCGGATGAGGGTTTTGCTGATCGACGATCATGCCCTGGTTCGAAAGGGAATCGAGGAACTGCTGCGGAGCCGCGGGGTCCAGGTGGTCGCTTCGGTCAGTTCCGGCGAAGAAGGGCTGCGGCGCGCCCGGGAGCTCGCGTTCGATATCGTCCTGCTGGACATTCAGATGAAAGGCATGAACGGCATCGAGACATTGCGGCAATTGCGCGCGGGCGGCGACCAGCGGCCGGTCATCATGCTGACCATGAGCCGGGAGGACGCCGATCTCGCGGCTGCGCTGCGTGCGGGAGCGCAGGGCTACCTTCTGAAAGATATCGAGCCCGAGGAGCTGGTGCCGGCACTGGAGGCGGTCCTCGGCGGAAACAACGTGGTGGCCGAGGAGATGGTCGGAACGCTCGCGCGCATTGTGCAGGGCGAAGCAGTCGAATCAACGGATGCGCAGCCGCCGAAGAATCCGTTTTCGAAACTTACGCCTAGGGAGCTCGAAATTCTGGAGCGAATCGCCGAAGGACTGAGCAACAAGATGATCGCGCAGGTGCTGGAGATTTCCGATGGCACGGTGAAACTTCATGTCAAAGCGATACTGCGCAAGCTGGGCATGCGCTCGCGCGTGGAAGCGGCGGTCGCTGCTGTCACCCACGGTCTTGGCCGGAGCGGACACGCATAATCGCCCGGCGACTTTCCGGCTTCAGCCCGGAGGCTTATCGAGGAACAGCTGGGCGCGCGGCAGGCCTCGCCCGAGAAGTACGCGTTCCGCCGCCGTCCCGAGTGACCCGGGACCGGAGACGTAGAAGTCGTAATCTTCAGGGCGCGGATAGGCTTTGAACGCCTCCTGCAGCAGGGATTCGATCGCCGCCTGGGATCCGAAATCAGTGAGCCTCGATGGTGCATAGCTGAAGTCATCCAACGCGTCGCCCCACGAACGGCACAGATTGTCCAGGTAGTGCCCGCCCTTGCCGGAAGCAATCCAGACGAGGTGGAGAGTCTCCGCAACCTCCAGCGCCATGGCGTGCTCGATGAGGCTCTTGATGGGTGCGAAGCCGGAGTCCCCTGCAATGAAAACCAGGGGCCTGGGCGATTCTTCATCCAGCACGAACGTTCCCTGCGGGCCGACCAGCCGGACTGTTTCGGCCGGTTCCAGCTCGTCAAACACGTAGTCTGCGAAGGCGTCGCCCGCGTCGCGTTGCACGTGGAACTGCAGATTGCGGTCATCGCACGGGCAACTCGCGACAGGAAAGCGTGCGGTCGATCCATTGGCAAGTTCCAGAACCACCGATTGGCCGGCAAGGAAGCGCAGTCGGCTGGTGCGCGGCGTCTGAAGATGAAGCAACCGCACATCATCCGAAATCCGATCGATCGATTTCACCTTTGCATCCATACTCTGCAGCGGCATGTCGGCCGCGCCATGCGCTTCGCGCGCCTCGATCACAAGATCAAGTACGGCGGTGTTGCAACACATGAGAACTACGCCCGTGCCTTTCTCGGCAGCGCTGAGCACGTAGTCAGAGTGGCGCGTCTTCTGCACTTCGCCAGAGATGACTTTTGCCTTGCACTTCCCGCAGCTCCCGGCGCTGCATCCGTAATCCAGGGCAAGCCCTGCCCGCAGCGCGGCTTCAAGCAGGTTGTCATTGCCATCGACGAAATACTCGTGGCCACTCGGTTCTACCTTTACATGTGCTGTCATGATTCTCAGGTAATCCTCTCGCATCCTCAGCGGCCGCGGGGCCGCGCCACGCTGGCCGGGGGCCAACTGACGCTCCAGCCAGGAGATCAACTGCTGCACGGCCAGGGGCGACGAGGCAGGTTCGCACATCTGCGCCAACTTCGTTTTTACGCCTTCGACAAGCGTTCGGTAGTGCTCCAGACGTGTCTCGACCTGTTCCCGCTCCCGGCTCATCGCGACCAAACGTGCCTCCAGCGCCTCGGCACTGGGCATCAGGCGCTCGCGCATGCGCTTGGCGTAGGCCGCATCCTTGATCTTGTCCAGGCGCTCCAGCCCGGAATTGTCTTCCAGGTGCGCTTGCGGATAGGCGCGTTGCAGATCGTCAGCCGAAACCATGCCTTCGAACGTCGCCAGCTCGCCGTTCTGGATCTTGAGCTGCAGCGCGCCACGCCTGACGCCGATCAGCCGAGCGGCACGGGAAAGTGTGAGTAGGTTGGGCATGAGCGAAAGAATTTGAAGCTATCATGACGAGGAACAACGAAAGGCAGGAACGCTCTAAATTTCATGGACTATTTGCCCATCTTCCTGGATATCCGCGATCAGCCCTGCCTCGTTGGCGGGGGGGGGGAGGTGGCGGCGCGCAAGGCGG
>CAYODB010000036.1:0-22494 GCA_964402495.1 uncultured Bordetella sp. | reverse complement strand
GTCCATTTGCGCAAGAGTGGCGTCGTCCATGCCCAGTTTGGTGAGATCGAGCCGCCCGGCCTGCTTGTCCAGAAGGCGCAGCACCACTCTTTCTCCGTGTCCGGTGGGGATGGTCGACACGCGCACGTCCACCGGCTTGCCGGCCACGCGCAGTGTGATGCGGCCGTCCTGGGGCAGGCGCTTCTCCGCGATGTCGAGCTGGGCCATGATCTTGACCCGCGAGACGATCGCCCCATGCAGGGCACGCGCCGGCTCGATCAGGTCGCGTAGCGTGCCGTCGATGCGCAACCGCACCACTGAGCGCGTCTCGAAGGGCTCGATATGGATGTCCGAGGCGCCGTCGCGCAGCGCCTGGGTGAGCAAGGCATTGATCAGGCGGATGACCGGCGCATCGTCCTGGCTTTCGAGCAGGTCCTCGATCCGGGGGATTTCCTGCAGCAGCCTGGAGAGGTCCAGGTCCTGGGCAAGATCATCGGCAAGCGCGGCGGCCCCGGCGTTGGCAGCGTTGTACGTCGCCGCGATCAACTCATCGAACTGCTCCACGGCAATGCGCCGGGCGCGCAGCGGCACCCCGAGCGCGCGGCGCAACTCCGCCAGCGCGCCCGCCTGCGCATCGCTGCGCACCGCCACTTCCGCCCTCTCGCCATCCAGACCCGTCACCACCACACCGTTGGCCTTGGAGAAGGCGTAGGAGACCTTGTAAGTTGCGCCGGGATTCACGGTTCAGGCTTCGGATTCGTCGACGGCACCGTGGGGGCGACAGTCGCCCGTGGGGGCAGCAGCGGGGACTCCACATCAGGCAGAACAGCATCCCGTCTGGGCTTTGCCCTGAGTTGCTCGCCGCGGATGTAGTCATAGCGTTCGCCAGTATAGGTCCCGGAATCCTCGCTGTTACGCACCAGAGTGGGCTTCAGGAAGATCATGAGGTTGGTCTTGATACGCGAGCGCGTCTTGTAGCGGAACAGCCCGCCCAGCAACGGGATGTCGCCGAGCACCGGAACCTTCTGCACGCCATCGGTGACCGTATCCTGGATCAGGCCGCCGATCACCACGATCTGGCCGTCGTCGACCAGCACCGTCGATTCCACCGCGCGCTTGTTGGTGATGACGCCCGCAGGGTTCGCCTTGTCGTCGATGCTGGAAACTTCCTGGTAGATCTGGAGGCGCACCGTGCCGCCTTCCGAGATCTGCGGTTTGATCTGCAACGTCAGTCCGACGTCTTGCCGTTCGACGGTCTGAAAGGGCGTCGGCGTGGTCGCTGTCCCCGAAACCGCGTACTGCCCGGTGATGAAGGGCACGTTCTGCCCGATGATGATCTTCGCTTCCTCATTGTCGAGCGTCAGCAGCGTCGGCGTGGACAGAATATTGGCATTGGCGTCCGTCTCCAGGGCCCGGGCGAGAACGCCAAGATTGACAATGGCCCCGACTCCGGGGATCGATACCTGGCCGTTCACGATTCCCACGTTCAGGCCTGGACCGACTGTGGCCGGATTTTGCGCGATGCCGATGATGTTCTGCCCGGTCGAGCCGAAATTGGTGCCGCCAAAGCCCTGCGTACTGCTGCTGCCGAGCCCGCTCAGGCTCTGCCACTGGATTCCAAACTCCGCCGCCTTGTTGGCGGTGACTTCGACTATCAACGCTTCGACATAGACCTGCGCACGACGCACGTCGAGTTTGTCCAGCGCGGCCCGCAAGTTGTTGTAGATCGCGTCGGGCGCCGTGATGATGATCGAATTGGTCGCGGAATCGGCCTGAATGATGCCGGGTGCGCTTGGCGAAGCCGCTGCCTGGTTGCCGTTGCCAAACGTGGTCGGGCCACTTGGCTTTTGCGTCGAGCCGGGCGCGGTGGCACCCAGCGTACTCGCGGTCATCGGAGGCGTGGCCGTCGGCGCCGTGCCCTCCCCGCTGTAAATCGCCCGCAGGGTCTCGGCGAGCTTCACCGCTTCTGCGTTCTTCAGGTACACCACGTGAATGTTGCCGCTGGCACTGGTGGGCGAATCGAGAATACTGACAAACTTGTGCAACCGGCTGAGCCGTGAGGCGTCGCCCGAACGCACCAGCAGGCTGTTCGAACGCGTATCGGCAAGCACCACGAATCGCTGGGTCGGCTCTGCACCCTGTCCCTGGCCGATTTCGGAGAACAGGCGGTTCACGGTCTGCGCCACGTCGACCGCTGAGGCGTGCTGGAGTGGAATGACGACGGGATCTGAGCCGCCGGGCCTGTCGATCGAATCTATGATTTTCGCTATGCGCTGCAGATTGTTCGCGTAATCCGTGATGACCAGCGTGTTGCTGTTCTGGTAGGCGGTGATGATGTTGTTGGGGGCGATCAGCGGCCTCAGTACAGGCAGGAGCTGTGCTGCCGACTCGTGCTTGAGCGTGAATATCCGGGTTTCGATCCGGTCTCCGACGCCGCGCGCAATCTCACCCGGAGCGATTGTCGGACCTGCGCGCAGTTTCGCATCGGCCTCCGGAAGGATGCTGACCATGCCGCGGTCCTCGATGGCCGCAAAACCCTGCAGGCGCAAGGCTGAAAGGAAAATGTCATACACGAGCGCCCGCTGCAGGGGCTTCGCCGAAACAATGGTGATCGTACCCTTGACGCGCGGATCGACGACAAAATTCTTGCCGGTGATTTCCGTCATCACTTTAACAACGCCCTCAATATCGGCGTTCAGGAAATTCAGTGTCACAACATCGGGATCCGTGCGACGCGCGGCGGACTTGGGAGTAACTGCGGGGGTTTGACTGCCAATCGGGCCAGCAGACGGCTGCGGCGGGGCGTCGCTCGCTCGACCGGGGGATCCCCTGTCGGCTGCCGGTCCCTGGATGGCAAAAAACATCAGAGCCAGCAAGACTGATACGGTAAAAAGCACGCGAGGTTTCATGGTTTCCGTGGTTCTAGCTGGCCGTGCGGCCGGCAGACAAGATGGAATTCATCTATTTGTTCGTGGTGCAGGGTTCTCGGCCGCCGGCCCTTTCTCCGGCCAGGCAAGCAATTCACTAACCCCATTGCGATCCAGTACGACATGATCGGGCGCAACCTCGGCAAGCGTGATGCCGGGGACGATTTCCTTGCCCTTGCGCGCAGCGATGATCTGCTTCCCATCAACGACCACTATGGCGAACGCCTCTCTCCCTTCGGTGGCTGCGATAACACCAAGCAGCCGGATCGCAATCCCTGTCGGAGCAAGGGCGCTGCTTTCCCTCTGTACGGTTCCAAACAGTTCGAGGGCGGACGCAATCTGGCCGCCAGCATCTGCCTGGACCGGCGAAGGTGGTTCCGGCTGCGGGGCAAACCATTGCCACGTCCAATAGCCCCCCGCAAGCGCCAGCAATGCCAATGCCGCAATATTCACCAGAGTAACTGCCGCGCTCTGGGCGAGTTGCGTTCGATCGATGGAAAATTGCATTGTTCAGTCGTTGTCCAGCGGTGCGCGCAATGGGCGCGTGCAATGAACCTCATTGGACTAAAAAGGCGGCACGGATTTAATTTACCACATATATAATGTAATCCGCATTAGGAACACCTCGATTGCCATTGAAAAATCTAGGAAAGTTAGCCTCATTGACAACATAAGGCGATTCCTTTCCGCAGCCACGTTTCCACGGCAATCGCATCGGTCGCCGCAGCCCTCCTGGTTACCGTTTGAACCGATGGCAAAGCACGACCGACAGCGTCGGGACACTCCTCAGGCTATTGGACTGCAAGGGCCAATTAGGTAGTATCTGTATGCTCAAGAAAGGCAGCATGCGAACGGATAGAAGAATTCAAAGTTGTTGGGCAGCACACTGCCTTGGTAGAGAACGCGAGGGCTGGTTCCGGATTTTCCCAACCCGAAGATCTTCTGCCATTGAATTTCCCCAGGGAATTTTTGCTCTTGGCCTGATAGTCGAGCCCGATAGTCGCGCCCCCTCGGACATGTCGATGGTAATGCGGCATCAGCGTGGCTTCACGTTGCTCGAAGTCATGGTCGTTGTCGTCATACTCGGCATCCTTGCCGCCCTCGTTGTACCGAAGATCATCAGCCGCCCGGATGAGGCACGCATCGTTGCGGCAAAACACGATATAGCGAGCCTCATGCAGGCACTCAAGCTTTACCGTCTCGACAACCAGCGCTATCCGACCACCGAACAGGGCTTGCAGGCATTGGTTTCGCAGCCGACGACCAGCCCGGTACCGATGAACTGGAAGGCTGGCGGATATGTTGATCGCCTGCCCCGCGATCCCTGGGGCAACCCTTACCAGTACCTCAACCCCGGCGTCCGCGGCGAGATCGACCTGTTCAGTTTCGGTGCGGACGGCTCGCCTGGTGGCGAGGGCAATGACGCCGATGTAGGTTCCTGGGCACTGTGAGGGGTGACCGGTGAGGAGTACGGGATGAATAGCAGTCTGCAAGACAACACCGTGTACCCCCGCTCGTTGCCTGTTCACGGCGCCCGCCGACAAAGAAACTCCTCACTCCTCACGTCTCACGGCTCGCTGCGGCCACGACGCGGCAGGCAGGGATTTACGCTCATAGAAGTGATGGTCGTCCTGGTCGTCATCGGTCTTGCCGTTGGCCTGATCAGCAACACTGCAAGACCGGACGATCGCGGCCTGCTCCGCCTCGAGACCGAAAGGCTGGCGCAACTCCTGCATCTGGCCGCAACGGAGTCACGCCTGTCCGGCAAGCGCATTGCCTGGACTGCGGAAGGATCCGGCTACCGGTTCTGGCGCTTTGCCGCCGACACCGACTGGTCGGAGATCCGGGACGTTGATTCATTGCGGCCCAGAACCCTCCCGCAGGGCATGAAGATCGCGGGCTTAAGCGTCGAGAATACCCCTGCCAATGAAGGAATGCGGCTTGAGTTCGCCTCCGCCGGCCCGGCCTTATCCTTCGTCATCGATATGACCTTCGGTGCCGCCCGTTATTCGGTGCAAGGATCGCCGGTCGGCGAAGTCCGCATCCTGCCAGACGAACGAGATGCCAATGCCGACCCGGCACAGCGGTAGTACGGCGGGATTCACACTTTTCGAAGTGCTGGTGGCCCTGACGATCATTGCCGTCGCACTATTGGCGGGGATGCGCGCCGCCGGGCAGGGAACCAACAATGTCAGCGAACTGCGCGCGCACCTGCTCGCGGACTGGGTGGCGCAAAGCGTACTGGCGGAACAGCGTGCCCGCGGTGACTGGCCATCGACGGGAGTCCTGCATGGAAAGATGCGCCAGGGTGGAATCGATTTTGGCTGGCGCGAGGAAATTATCGGCACCCCCAACAGGGCATTCCGGAGGGTCGATATATTTGTCTTCCTGGACCCCGACGAATCCCGTCCGCTGGCTCGCATGACCGGATTCCTGGTAAGCCCTCCTACGAGCAATCTGAGATGAGGTCGCCTGACTCCGCCAGGGGTTCCGGCTTTACCCTGATCGAATTGCTCACGGCGATGCTGATTCTTTCGATCCTCGCACTGATTTCCTATCGTGGGCTTGTCGCGGTGCTCGATGCGCGCGCGCACGTAACCGAGGAAACCGAGAAATGGCGCAGAGTCGCCGCATTTTTCTCGCGATTCGAGCGCGATGTCCAGTTGGCCGCCCCCCGGCCGGTGCGGGTTCCCGCCGGCGAAGTTCCGGCCTGGCTGGGTCGACTGGAGCCCGCAGCGGATCCACGGCTTGAATTCAGCCGCTTCAGTTCGATCGAGGGAATCGATGTTGCGCAGCGCACCGGGTATCGCCTTAACGAAAAGCAGGAGATCGAGCTGTGGATGTGGCCCGGACTTGATGTGGCGCCCGGTACGGTGCCTGCGCGCTACGTGGTGTTGGCGGGGGTGACGAAACTTGACCTTCGGTACCTCAATGCGGATGCCGTCTGGGTGGATGTGTGGCCCGGCACGCGCCTCGACCCCCCAATCCCGCGAGCCGTCCGGCTACACTTGGTGCTTTCCACCAGGGAAGAACTCGTGCGCGTATTTACGCTGAATCTATGAACACCGCGCAACGCGGCGTGGCCGTAGTCATGGCGCTGGGCGTGGTGGCGCTTGCGGCCATCGCCGTGACTGCGATGATGACGACCCAAAGCATCTGGTCGCGCGAAACGGAACTCGAAGGCGATCACGCCCAGGCACAATTCCTGATCCAGTCGGGCATGGACTGGGCGCGCGCCGTACTGAGCGATGACCGCCGGTTGAGCAATGTCGATCATCTCAAGGAACCCTGGGCATTGCGCCTGCCGCCGATGCCGGTCGACAACGGCGAACTGGCGGGGTACCTCGAAGACCAGCAAGGCACATTCAACCTCAATAACCTGGTGCTGGGAGGCAAAATCAGTGTCGTCCAGCTTGAACGCTTCCGGCGCCTGCTGGCGATGCTTGGCCTGCCCGACAGTCTCGCCTACGCGCTCGCAGACTGGATCGATGCGGACAGCGATGAGCAGCCGATCGCAGGCGCCGAGGACGACTACTACATGTCATTGCAGTCGCCCCACTTGGCGGCGAACCGTCCGTTGACGGATGTAGCGGAACTGGCACGCGTGCGCGGCTTCAGCGATGACGTACGCGCACGCCTGGGCCCGTTCGTAAGCGCGCTTCCTGCCAATACTGCGGTCAATGTGAATACCGCCCCGCCGGAGGTCCTCTCTGCCGTCATCGACGGCCTTGGCCTGGATGGGGCACGTGCCCTGGTTGCGCAGCGGGAACGTGCCTATTTTCGCGACTACGCCGATATCGCCAACCGGCTGCCTGGTGGCGCCACAATCACGGAGAGCTCCTTGGGGACGAGCAGCAACTACTTCCTGGCACGCGTTCGGGTCACCATCGGCGGCGCAGAAGCACGGGGGCTTGCCCTTCTGCTGCGTCCCGATATCGGCTGGCCGGCGATCATCTGGCGCAAGATCCAATGACCCTCCTCCGGCTGTATTGCTCATTGATTGAAGATCCGTCGCGGTGCCAATGGGTGTTGCTGAATGACAATGGCAAGGCCACGGCCGGTAATGGCCCGCTTTCCGGTCTGCCCCGGCGCGCGGATCGGGTGCAACTTGTCATTCCGGCGCCGGAAGTCCTGATCATCCAGGCACGCCTGCCGGCCGCGGCGCGGCGCGCCGGAGGGGACGTGCTGGCCTACGCCGTTGAAGAGCGCACCGTCGGCGAGCAGGATGCCAACAACGTGAGCTGGCTGGGAACGGTGGGCGAGAACAGCGTGCTTGCGGTGCTGAACAAGGGGGGCCTCGAACGCTGGCGCAACGCCCTTGAGGGAGTGGGGATCCGCACCTTCGAAGTTCAGAGCGAGATGTTGCTCCTGCCCTGGGTAGGGGATGAATGGAGCGTTGGCTGGAGCGGGCAGGAGGGATTCGTACGTACCGGAAATCTGGAAGCCGCGGCAACCGACTCGGGCGATCGCCAGTCACCGCCGCTTTCACTGCGCTTCATGCTCGAGCAGCAGGAGACGGGAAGCCGACCCAAATCCCTTGCCCTCTATACCACGGCTGAGGATGCTCTCCCGGACGTGGAAGCCTGGCAAGCCAGTCTTGGAATAGCGATTCGCATTGCCGGTTCATGGGATTGGCGCAATGCCCCGGTTGAAGCCGGCACAGCCCTTGCGCAGGAAAGCCCGCGCTGGCGCGGCATCCCCGAAGCCGCGTCGAAGTTGCGACTGGCGGCCTGGATTACCGGCATTTCGCTTGTGCTGCACGCGGGTGCGCTGGCTGTCGATTGGACGCTACTTGTCGGTGAGCAGCGAAGTCTGCGTCAGGACATGGACGCACAATTCCGCGCCACCTTTCCCGATGCTGTCGCGGTGGTGGACCCGCTGTTGCAGATGCGACGCAAGCTTTCTGAAGCGCGCCATTCAGCCGGCCAGCCCGACGTCGGCGATTTCCTCCCGATGATCGAGAAGGTGGCGTCGGAGGTAAAGGGCCTGCCCATGGGTACGATGCGCATCCTGTCTTACGAGAGTGGCCGCATGACCCTCGAAGTCACAACCGTGGACGAGCAATCCGTCAGGCAAATCGTGACCCGCTTGCGCCAGAAGGGCCTGGCTGCAGACCAGTCTTCCTCTTCGACCGGCACCGGGCGCGCGATCATTACGGTGCGGGTTTCATGAAGGAGCAACTGCAGAAACTATGGCATTCGCGCGCACCGAGGGATCGGATGATTATCGTTGTGCTTGCGGTGATGGTTATTGCGGCCCTGTATATCTTTCTGCTGGTTTCAGCGAACCGGGCACGGCCGCAGGTGCGCGCCAATGTGCTTTCGCTTCGTACCGACGCCGTCCGCCTGGAGCAGTATGCCGGTGAAGTTGAACAGTTGCGTGCGGTCCGCCCGCCCACCGTATCGCAAACGGATTTGCGCGCCCTGATCCAGGCCCAGGCAGAGTCGGCAGGCCTCGCGAGCGCCTTAGTCCGTATCGATGCACCGGAGGCGAATAGGGTGCAGGTGGTATTCGGCGCAGTTCCGTTCCCGGACTGGCTGAACTGGGTCGTCGCCCTGAATGCGCAGCGCATCCGCCTGGAGACATGCCGGATTGAAGCACTCTCCAAGCCAGGCCTTGTCAGCATCACAGCGACCTTCGTCCGCGCCGGAAAGCAATGAGGCGCAGAAGTCTGGTGGCCGCCGGATTCGGGCTTTACGCAGCCGCGTTGATTGCACAGGCACCCGCGACGCTGGTCGACAACGGCCTCCAGCGGGCCAGCAATGGCAGGCTGCGCCTCACGCAGGCTGAGGGCACGATCTGGTCGGGTGCGGGATTAATCGAAATCCGCGATGCGGGCAGTCGAAACGCGATCGCGAGGAAGGCGGCCTGGCGCGTATTGCCGGAATCGTTGTGGAGGGCGCGTCTGGTTTGCCAGGTTCAACTGGAAGGGGCGGCCCGGCATTTTCCCGTCGCAGCGTCCTTGTCGAAGGTTGACATCGGCAGTCTCGAACTCAGTTTGCCCGCCGCGGCACTGGCATTCGCCGAGCCTAGCTTGAAGCCCTTGCGGCTGTCCGGCGAGGTGCTGCTGCAAACGTCAAACCTGTCCATCGGGCGACACGGCATGCTGGGCAATCTCACGTTGCAGTGGCGAGACGCCGGTTCAGCCTTTTCGCCGGTATCGCCGCTTGGCAGCTATGAGCTGAAACTGGAAGGCAAGGGCAATACGGGAAGCGCTCTGCTGGCAACCCTCCAGGGACCCGTGCAATTGGACGGTTCGGGAACGTGGGCGACGGGAAGAAAGCCTGATTTCCTGGCCACTGTTCGGGTCGCACCCGAGAATAGGGAGCAACTCAGCCCGCTTCTGCGACTGATTTCAGTGCAGCGGGATGAAGGCACGTTCGAACTGCAGCTCAAATAGAAATCATGAGCGAACGCGATGCGCCTACCGGCCGATCTGTAACTCGGCCGGCGCGAATTCCTGATTGATCTCACCTGCCACTTCATCCACCTCCTTACCCGTAAACGCATGTTTCTCATCCAGCCGCCCCGCCAGCATGAGGCGGTCGCACAGGATGTTGATGCGCCTGGGAACACCGCCCGTATGCTGATGAATCGCGGCAAACGCTTCATAGTTGAACGACGGATCGTTAGACCAGCCTGCGGTCTGCAGCCGATGCACGATATAGGCCTCGGTTTCCTCCCGGTCCAGCGGACCCAGGTGGCAGGTCGCGATCACGCGCTGCCTGAGCTGCTCCAGCTCGGGACTCTGCAACGTCTTGCGGAACTCCGGCTGGCCGAGCAGAAAGGTCTGCAGCACCGGCTTGTCGTCGTACACGAAGTTCGACAGCATCCGCAGTTCCTCAAGCGACTTCGCCGGAATGTTCTGCGCCTCGTCCACCACCAGGAGTACGCGCCTGCCCGCTTTGTGGGACACAAGAAGGAACTGCTCGATCCGGGTGAGCAGTACCGCTTTGCTGCCCTCCTGGGAGATCCCCAGCGCGGCGGCAACCATGCGTATGAGATCGTCGGCATCGAGGTTCGTGCTTACGACCTGGGCAAGGAGCATGTCCTGCGTCTTCAGCTTTCGCGCAAGCGTCCGCGCAAGCATGGTCTTGCCGGCACCGATTTCCCCCGTGATGACGATGAACCCTTCGCCCTGATGGACGCCATAGACCAGGTAGGACATGGCGCGACGGTGGCCCTGACTTGCGAACAGGAAGCTCGGATCGGCGCTTAACTGGAACGGCTTGGCCTTGAGGCCATAAAACTCCTGATACATGGAAGGTCAGAACCTCTTCTGGATCGTTGCAATCAATGCATTTTCCGTATATTCGCCCTCTGCAACATTCGAGTCCCTTTGCTGCCTTCGATAATTCAGGGATCCCCAAAGACGAGGCTGAAGCTGTCGGGTGAGGCCCATCCCGACGTAGACAAGGTCATCGGCACGGCCCGTATCCGGAAATTCATTGCGGCTATAGGCTAAATTCAGGTTCCAGGCAACACGCGACGTTATCCGCGAATTCCACAATACGCTACCTCCAGCCTGGTTTATGGAACTGCTGGCGGCAAAATCGTCCGTACCAGAAATGGCTAGGTTGTTGTCCAGGGACTCGCTTGATTCCGTAAAGACATTGGCAATCAGGATGTTCCTGATACCCAAGATCCCTGCCGATGCCTCCCATTTCTTAACGAGGAGGAGCTTATTGCTGAAGAAATTGGTGGGAGTCGACGGCATTCCTGTACTTGCAACGAAATCTGCCACCGCATGCTCTCGAGCTTCGGGATCGGCATACTGCGACGTGAACAACGTATCGATATAGCCGGTCGCACTCGTAGTGGATCCAACGAAGAACTCCGTCCGATTTGTCGTAACGTTCTCAGTGTAACCTACCGTCCACGCCGTCACTCGTGTGCGGTGACTGAATTCCATCAGATAGTCATCGCCGTAAAAACGATGGCCTGCAGTCGCTGTGAATCGCGTTCTGCGCGATGGAGTCCAGTCAAAACCCATGCTCCACGAAGGCCCCTCTGTGTCCGACGCGACCTCGCCGGACTCATAGGATTCATGGCCGATCCGCGCCAGCAAACCCACGGTAGGCGAAACCAGCCTCCTCGCGTTTGCGGAAATCAATTCGATCGAGGTTTCGGGCGCGTTCTTGTAATCAATCGACTCCTTGTTGTATTCAACGCCCCAGATCGTCCGCTTATAGGCTGGACCGCTCTGCAAGCGCAAATCAATGCGCTCGGAAGTACTGTTCGAAAGGGAGGAAGAAGTAGTCGAAGAGGCAGTCGAAAATGAGGACGGCTCGTCGGAACGAACGATGCTCTCTGTGAATCTCGCCTCTACATTGAACTTCGACCCAAAATCTTCTCGATAGTAAGGGCTGAGGTAGTATGTTCCGACGGTACTGCGATTTCCTGTGGGGTTGACGTTGCTTGTTGTTATGGGAGATTGGATCGAAGCATCGTATTGATCGACAGTCGCACCGAAATCCGCAAAGAAGCGCTCATTAGCGAGTTCCGCAACGCCTGTCGCACGGCCCCGCTGGAAAACCTGCTCATCGTATCCGCTTTGAGCGAAGTACAGGATTTCAGGATTGTATTCGGCATCGAATTGCAGGTTTGCGCCCCTACCAGTGACAGTAATGCCCGGCAGCACCTGGGTGACCCAGTCGCTCTGCTTCGACGCTTCGGGGACCAAGAATACGTTGTCGGTGTAGGTTTCTCCTACAACCAGTTTAGGAACGACTTCCCACTTGGCTGCCCCGACGTGCGACGAAAGAACAAATAGAATTGGCGCCGCCAGCCGCGACAATCTATTCAGTGTTGCGTGGCAATCTTTGCTTTCCGTTCTGTCTTGCCACAATGTCTGAACGTCACTTCGCCAGATTGCCATACTCGCCATAGTCGTATCGCAACGCAGGTGCCTCCGCCTTGTTCAGCAGCAAGCCGGTAACATTGCTCGTGTCGATACGGCCAAGCGCAGCCTTGAGAACGGCCTCGGAAGTCTTGCCCGCTTCTACCACCATGACGATCTGCCCTGCTCTATTCGCCAGGACACCGGCCTCGCTCGCGGCGAGCAACGGCGGAGAGTCGAAGATGACCACACGATCAGCGTAGCGTTCGGCAATTTCCCCCAGCAAGGTGCCCATTGCATTGCTGGCCAGAAGCTCTGTTGCATGGGCATTCGGAGTTCCGGCCGGAAGCAAGGTAAGCTTGTTTATGTCGGTCTTGCGTAGCACTTCCGCCAGATCAATTTTGCGGTCGAGCAATACGTCCAGCAATCCACGCGTAGCCTTTATGCCCAGCACTTTGGGCACGGACGGCTTGGCGACATCGGCATCCACAAGCAGTACCGTACGGTCCATCTCCATGGCCATGCTGATTGCGAGATTCACTGCGCAAAAAGTTTTACCTTCTCCTGGCAGGGCACTGGTCACCATTATGAGATTGGCCCGCCCGCCGGTTCCAGCCCGGGATACCTTCGCGAGTACCTGCCTCTTGATGCGCCGAAAGCTCTCCGAATTCGGAGTACGTTCGGCTTCCGGGGTAATGATGCTCTGCCGACGCAGGTGCTCCCGATCGATCTTGAAAGCCTCCGGCGCTTCGCCGGCCAGTCCCGCCGGTATCGTCCTACTTTTGAACTCGCCGGCAATGACATCAGCTTCCAGTTGCGCGGCAAGGTCTCTGGCATGCGCGGATCCCGAAGCGTCGCGTGCAGATGCATGGCCTGAATCTCGTTCGATCGAGCCCAGGTTGCCTGATCTGACCTGCTTGTGTTCGAGCCCCTCGACGGGTTCAAGCAGCTCTGCCATCCTTTCGATAGTTCTCATGTCAAACTCTCGATGCCGTCAATAGGGTCGCCATGATTACGCCATATGCCGAACACAAGCTGGCGATCGAAAGCAGGAACGCGGCAAAGCTCCACCTCTTTCGCGTCTTTTGCGGTTCGGTGACGGCCATGATGACCGTGCCGAGCACCGGCAATTCGCTCAATTCCTTGAGCCTTCGCTCGTCATTTATCGTCGGCTTGATCTGCGAAAATAAAAAGGCAATGCCGATTCCACCGCCGAAGGCAGCCAGCAGCACCATCGTAGCCAGCAACAGCGGACTCTGGTTTATGGATATGACCCGAGGCGGGTCGACGATTCGGAAACTCATCGCCGAATTGCTGGACTCCATCTCCCCGGACATCTGGGCTGTATCACGCCTCTTGAGCAGTTCGGCGTAGCGCGCCTTGTTCACTTCATAGTCTCGAGTGAGCTGCGTGTAAGCCGCCTCAACTTGTGGCATGGCTCCGGCGATGCTTTGCAGCTCGGCATAGCGTTGGCCGTACTCCGCGACCCGGGTTTTCATTACTGCCACGTTTGATTCCGCCGCCGTTAAAGAAAGGGAGAGTTGCTGGTAAAGCGGATTCCTGGCTTGATTGGTGGTCGCCATCACTTCCTTCGGCTGGGCACTCATCGCCAAACGTGCGTTTGCGAGATCTGTTTCATCCTTCCTTTGTTCCTTTAACTGCTCGATCGTACGCACTAGGGCGATGATGTCGGGATGCTGTTCGGTATAAGTCAGCCTGAGATCATCGAGCTTCTTCTCGAAGGTTACGATGCGTCGGCCAAGCTCAGTTTCGGGAACCGCAGGATCACCGGATTTGCCATCGACCGAGAGGGAGATTTCCGGCACCTGCGCAAGGCGCTGCCGGATCGACTCCATTGCATTCTCAGCCTCTTTGAGGTCGAGCGTTGAGCGTCTGAGCGAAAGGCGCGCCTCATCCAGCCTGGCAAAGTAGCCCTGGCCTTCGCCCGGCATGAAGCCGACGTTCCTGCGTTTGAATTCCATTATGGAACGTTCGGACGCTTCCAATTTGTCGCGGTACGAATCGAGCTGCTCGTCAATAAAAACACGCGCCGAATCAGAATCCTTGCGATTGCCGGTTAAGCTTCCTTCCACGAACAGGGTAATCAGTGATTCAACGATCTTCTTGGCAACTTCAGGATCCCGGTCTATGCAGGAGACCGTATATATGTTCTGCTTGCCCGCGCTCTTTATGGAAATTTCCGTCCTCAGCCTCGCTATCAACTTCACTCGATCATCTTCTGTCCTCGAGGCGCCCAGCCCTGCCATTTCGATGACCTTCTCGAGGTTGGGTCCGCTGATCAATGTCTGGCTCATCATTGCAACCACCTGGTCCAGATTGGGCTGTACCGCCAGGCCAGACAGCAGAGGGCGCAACACGGACTCCGTATCCGCATAGATCCTGGCCGTCGCTTCATAGCTTTCCGGCATCTTGTAGACAGCCGCCCAGCCACCCAGCGCGATGATCCACGCGGAAATCACGGCATACCAGCGGTAGCGCCAGATGGCGGCCAAGTGCGAAAGGAATTGTTCAGCCAGTTCGTGCATTGTGATTTTGTGCCTGTTTTCTCAATCTGGGCTAGAAGAAGCTCTGGGGTATGATCAGGACGTCCCCGGGACGCATCGCAACGTCGGCCGACAGATCTCCTCCGCGGACGAGATCGATGAGCCTCACGCCGAATCGCTGGCTTTTACCCCCTCCCGTGCGCAGGATGCTGGCCTTGTTCCCGTCCGCAAAATCCGTAATCCCACCCACGGCAATCATGACATCCAGCAGCGTCATGTTTTCTCGATAGGACAGTGCCTGGGGCTTGGCGGCTTCTCCAATCACGCGCACCTGCTGGCTGTATGGCCCGACAAAATTCGTGACGACAACTGTTACCACCGGATTCTGGATGTATTTGGCGAGGACCGTTTCGATATCCCGCGCCAACTGCGTTGTCGTCTTGCCGCTCGCGGGCAAGTCCTCGACCAGCGGCGTGGAGATCTTTCCGTCCGGGCGTACCGGAATGCTCATCGACAAGTCCGGATTCCGCCACACGACCACATTGAGCGTGTCCCCCGGACCTACGAGATAGGGTGCATCGATCCCGCTTCCCTGCTTGCTCAACTGCGGATAGGCGGTCGTGCCGCATCCTGCCAACAGGCCCAGGACCAACATGACCAGTCCGAAAGCCAACCAATTTGTAACCCTCACGGCATGCTCTCCTTCCATAAATATATCCAATCTCGAGGGTTGCTAGGCCCTGCGTCGGTCGTATGGTACTCGCAAGCACCGCGGGTCATCGGGATCCAGGGAGGTCGACAAGGGCCGGCTGGCAGCAACCACGCTCAGCCGATCGCGCTACCGGCATCAGATACAATTAAAGTCAATTTCGGCTCGCCGCCTGGGCCAAAAACGCGCCTACCCCCCTTGTTCTGAAATCATCCTGGACTGCAAGGCCATGTCACCAGACTCCCTTGGCTGTCGGAACGGCAGGCGGGCTACGGGCAATTCTGAGGTGCTGGCCAATCCTACCCTGATCGGCCTAGCGGCCTCCTGACGCTCATAGTAGCCGGCCCGAAAGCCCAGACAATACTCGTCGATACCAATTTGAACGTACTTCGAGGGCGTTTTGCCGCGCCGGCGAAAGATTTCACCGTCGACATAGCCCTCCGCTCGCGAATTCGACCAGCCGTTTTTCTCGGCCAGCACTTTGACTTTTTCCATTGGCAAGATCTTCATGTTTCGTTCCCTTCAGTAATTGCCATCGTTCGAATTGGTTCAGTGTTCGCGGGAGAACGGACCTGTCATCTCGCTCCCTTTCCCCACAGTACGACTTCCACGGTGGAAATCAGGACCATCAGATCGAGGAACAGACTGTGATTCTTCACGTAGTAAAGGTCGTACTGAAGCTTCTCGATAGCATCATCGATCGACGCGCCATACGGATAGCGTACTTGCGCCCAACCGGTGATCCCCGGCTTTACGCTGTGGCGCAATGCATAGAAAGGGATCTGCTTCGATAACTGATCGACGAAAAACGGCCGCTCCGGCCGCGGTCCGACGAGGCTCATCTCCCCGCTCAGGACGTTGAAGATCTGCGGCAGCTCGTCAATTCGGTACTTGCGGATGAACCGACCGACCCGGGTCGTGCGGTCGTCATCGGCCTTGGCCCAGTGCGGCGTCCCACCGCTCTCGGCATCCAGCCTCATGCTGCGAAACTTCAAGAGGGTGAAGGCCCGTCCGCCCTGCCCAATCCGTTCCTGCCGGTAGAAAACGGGAAAGCCGCTTTCCAGGTAAATGCACAGGGCTGTGACGAGCATGATAGGCACGGCAACGAGGAGCAACATCACGCTTACGACGATGTCGAAAAAGCGCTTGCCAACCCTGCCAAAATATCCTTGGTGGAAACCTTCCCCAAGCACCATCCAGCTCGGATTCAACGATTCCAGCAGGACCTGCCGGTGCTCCTGTTCGAAGAACGTCGACAGCTCCACCACTTTGACGCCCTTCATTTTGCACTCCAGCAACTGCTGCACCGGAAATCCGCCACCGCGCCTGTCCCTGACCCCGAGAACAATCTGATCGATTCGATGCTTTTCAACGACCGACAGCAGGGAGTCTTCCGGAGCCATGGGCAACACATGCTGCAACGGGATGTAGTGCCTGGAAGGCTGAGTAGAGATATACCCGATCACTTGATGGTTCGGATTGCGATTCGCGGATTCCGCAAGTTTCATGACGCGTGAACCGGTGCCCAGCACCAGCACGCGCGGTCTGGCTACGATGAGGCCATTCCATTTATGGAACGCGGCCCGGACCAGGACGCTTCCAAGAAACCCGACAATAACTATGCTGGCGCCCAGGGTGAGGGGCCATTGATTCTGGGGAGGCATGACATAGGACATGAGTCCGGAAATAGCGAAACAGAGAAGGAATGCGATGAGGAGGCGGGTTCCGATCGACTGGCCGTCATCCCAGAGGTCCATCTGATACAACCCCATGCTGGACATTACGATCATCATGCACAGCACGATCGCAACCGCCTGCGACGGGACTGCAAAGCCGGCGCCGTGGAGCGCAATCCCGGATTCGGCAGCATTCATCGAAATGCCGAAATACGCTGCCATCAAGAGGCCCATGGCCTCCAGCATTGCCAGTACGATCAACCTTCTTGGAACATAGTGATTGAAGAGTTGAATCATGGCGCGACCTTGCTGCCTGGTTGCATTGCTGCGGAAACCACGCGCGGCTCTGTCCTGTCCCTATTTGACGTATTCATATCCCCACCCCCCTCCAAAAGCTGGTTCAAAAGAATTCCGCTTGTCCCTTCGACGAACTTTTCTGTGCCTGCTTTTTTTGATTTCGACGCCATATAGTTTTCTAGGTTTTCTACTAAAAATTTCTGAGTTGCTTGTTGTTGCTCAAGTGCTCCAGGGAATTCCAGGCAGCCAGTTGAATCCCGTTTGTCATTATTATTGGCGTCGTTTGTTGCAGCAGATCGACATGTGGCGGCTTACAAGACCTGCCGTGAGATGCGCAATTTGGATTCTGTGAGAAACGCGAGGCGTGCACGCGCACAGACGAAACAAAAACCGCGAATGCGCGCGCGTAGCCTCGCATGCAGTGGCCCTGTGATCGCAATTGCACTGCGTGAAGTGCAATAGAGCGCGTGTGTCTTCGCTCATCGCCCTTGCTCCCTGGCACAAAATCAACTGCTCAACCCGTCGTTCTCGCACAACCCTCAAGTATTTTTCTTTGTACTTACTTATACTTTTTCGGATGTGGTGAACGTCCCACCAGCTTTCTCTTCTGCAACGAATTCGGCGTAACTTCTTGCGAGATGGTCGACCCCCGTTATTGCTTCAATTGTGTGGACTGTCGCCAATTAGCGACAACAGCATACTTCAATTGTCTCCTAGAAGCGACGCCAGATTAACTTTATTTTTCTTTCATTACAAACAGCAACGATTTGAAAATGTTACCTAATTTCTCAAAAATTGCATGCACTTAATTGACTCCAAAAGAAAATCGGGCCGTAGGGGCGGCGTTGCCATTGCTACCCATTGCTATAAGGCCTTGGCCTTTTCTGGCCTGCGTGTCAGGTTCCCCAAATTCATTGCACAGGGT
This sequence comes from uncultured Bordetella sp., assembly GCA_964402495.1. Lineage (GTDB taxonomy): Bacteria > Pseudomonadota > Gammaproteobacteria > Burkholderiales > JACQAP01 > JACQAP01. Next base: position 4,638 of record CAYODB010000036.1, on the reverse strand, counting down.
TGGTCCAGAGCCAAGCGTTTGAACTTCATGAGCTTTAACCGAAATGCGCCAACGCGAAACCCGGAGGCATATCAAAGCGGAGCTGCGTGGCCAAAATTCGCCGGGCCGCATCCCAACCTCGCCATCAGCGTGAGCCACTCGAGCTATCGACAATGTCCGAAAATAGAGAATGGCTGCAGGAAACTCACCCACTTTCCGGAAATGAGGATCGCGCTTCTGCAACACGGCCGAAGGTGTACAGCCGGCTGGATGACGAGGCGTTCAGGAAAGGAATGCGCCAGCTCTCGGCAGCCGTCACTGTCGTTACGACGGGAATTGATGCGCAGCGCCGGGCCGGACGGACCGCAACGGCGGTTTGTTCGGTATCGGCCGAGCCGCCACAGTTGCTCGTATGCGTCAACCGGCGGGACGAAGGGCACGCAAGGATTCGCGAGTGGCGCAATTTCTGTGTCAACGTGCTGTGCCATGCCCAGATCGACATCGCCAAGCGCTTCGCCGGGATGGATCGCGGCGCACATCCCGAGCGCTTCGATCAGGGCGAATGGGGAGGCTGGCGACGGCCGCGCCAGGGTTGGCCGGCTGCCTGGCGAACTTCGACTGTCGCCTTCAGCAGGTACTCGAGAGCGGGACGCATAGCATCTTCATCGGGGAGATCGTTGCCATTCGTGTTCATGGCGGCCAGGAATTCCTGGCTTTTCTGGATGGGCACTTTCTGGCGATTCAGACCACCCGGCAGACTATTCAGGCGTCACTCGAACTCGACCGGAATTGGAGTAGGCAATCTCACCCTTTCGCTCCCCCGGCTGCGCGAAGCACCGGTTGGCCGCTAGGCTTGCCGGGACAAGCTCCGGACATACCAGCCCATCGCTTCCTTGAGCCCCTCGCTTACGCGATGGGTCGGCGCGTAGCCCAGCAGTTTCCGGGCTTTGGAGATGTCGGCCTGGGAATGGCGCACATCGCCCTCCCTGAATGAATTTTTATTTAGGTTTGGTGTACGCCATTCCTGCTCCGGTACATGCGACTGAGTTTCTCCGATGGGCGCCGAGTTTAATGACAAGCCTCCAAAATGGCTGCTGATAAAACTGCCTTCCGCAACGGATTGCGACAGTGCGGCCGCTGTCAACCTGGTTACGCTGCAGCGGAGCTTTCTGCTGCTCCCGAACCACTGCTGCCGGCCGCTTTCAATTGCTTCTGCTATGACACCGTCAGATTCCGCCAATCCGCCCGTCACATTGGCCGCCTCGCCGGCGATCGATTGCAATCGGACAGGATTTGCATCAACTAGTCTTCACGCCGCCTGGAACTTCGAGGGAAATCGCCCAAAAAACCAACCAGGATGCAGACAGACCAAGGAAATGTTCGAAACACCGCTGTCACGCGAAGACATTACAGTCATATCAATACAGTCATATCAATCTTCCATTTCGTCTTTATCCGGCACCAAACTGGGGACTTTCCAGACTGTTGCCAGTAAGCGACTTCGATACCTAAAAGCGGTACTTCCTGCCGAAGACCGGGGCTTGTCTTGAGTGTCCTTTCGGGTCGTAATTCTTTGTTCTTCCATTGTTCTGGACTTCGGCATCAATTTTGCTTTATGTTGATGGAATAGCACTCCTCAGATTGGGACCTCGCGAATGTTGAACGGCGAAAACGAAAAACTGGGATCAAGTCTCCGTGCGGGGATCGCTTTCGCCGCTGTGCTCGCGTGCGGTAGCCTGTCCGGCTGCGGGAGCGGGGGCGACTCGGGCAGTGCTGAGTCGTTGGTGCCGGGTTTCGCGCTGGGCGCACCTGACACAATCCGACCGACGGTATCCGACACTTCACCGTCAAATGGCGAAAGCGGAGTTTCGTTGAATTCCGCCATATCAGTCATGTTCTCGGAATCCATGACAGCCGCGACTGTGAATGATGCTTCGTTCACGTTAAGCACTGCCGGGGGCACCGTAGCCGGTGTCGTGGACACAAGCTCCAATTCCGCAATGCTTCTGCCTTCGCCACCTTTAACGCCGAACACGCAATACACCGCAACTGTCACGACGTCGGCGAAGGATGCTGCAGGAAATGCGCTTGCGACGGATTTCAGTTGGGTTTTCACCACGGGCGTAACGTCCGACGCCACCCCACCTCAGGTTTCGTCGACTTTTCCTGCGAATTCTTCCATTGGCGTCGCCACGAACATTTCGATATCGGTTTCGTTCTCTGAAGCCATGACGAACTCCACGCTCAACGTTGGCAGCTTCACTGTAACCTCAACGGCTAACGGTTCGATGATAGATGGAACGATCTCTTTCGTCGGTAATACAGTGAGATTTACCCCCAGGATTCCTCTTGACCCGAGCACCCAGTACCTCGCGACCATATCGGCCGGAGTGACGGACGCAGCAGGTAATGCGATGCCATCGGACTATACGTGGCATTTCATTACGGCCGCCGCACCCGATACGACGCCACCAACCGTGTTCGCCAGGTCTCCGGCGAGTGGTGCCACGGACGTGGCTTTGAATGCTTCGGTATCAGCGGTGTTCTCCGAAGCGATGACGAACTCCACGGTGAATACAGCGAGTTTCTTCGTCCGGGTAACTGGCGGAGGGGCGGTCGGCGGCACCGTAAACGTGAGCGGCACTACGGCGACTTTCGTTCCATCGGCCAACCTCTTGGGAAGCACCCAATACACGGCCACCATCACCACAACCGCAAGAGACGCGGCAGGCAATCCGCTCACGTCGAATTTCACCTGGAATTTCACCACCGCGGCAACGCCCGATACGACGCGTCCGACAGTCACCCTCACATCCCCTGCAAACAGTGCAACGGGCATACCACTCAATTCGACGATATCCGCTAACTTTTCCGAGGCGATGAAAAACTCGACGCTGACGACAGCTAACTTTACGCTTACTTCGGGCGGTGGTGCTATTGCTGGAACGGTCGCCGTCACCAGCAATACTGCCCAGTTCAGACCCCTCGCCAATCTAGCCTCAAGCACGCTATACACCGCCACTATCACCACCGCCGTCCAGGATGCCGCGGGCAATGCGCTGGCGACCAATTACGTCTGGAGCTTCCAGACTGCTGCAGCGGATGTGACGGCGCCGACCGTGACTACCACTTCCCCAACGGCTGGCCAAACAGGTGTGTTGATCGATGCGCCATTGTCGGCAACATTCTCCGAGCCAATGATTAATTCGACCTTGAATATCTCCAGCTTTACCCTGGCGAGGATTTCAGGCGGGGCTAATGTTGCCGGATCAGTCAGCATGTTGGGAGAGACGGTAACGTTTACACCGCTGTTGAATCTTGCGACAAGCACCCAATACCGGGCAACCATTACGAACGCAGCAAAAGATACGGCGGGTAATTCCCTGGCCGCCAACCACGTCTGGACCTTTACGACGGTTGCAGCCATACCCAGTGCCCTGCTGACCTGGAGTCCCGTGATTGAGCCGAATCTTGCAGGCTATCGCGTTTATTACGGCAGCGTACCGGGCGTCTATGGTCAGACTTTTGGAAGTGGCATCAACGCAGGAAATGTCACGACTTATACAGTGCTGGGACTCCTCAACGGCGTTCGTTATTACTTCGCTGTGACCGCTTACGATGCCGCCGGCAATGAAAGCGATTATTCCAACGAAGTAAGCAAGCAAATGCCCTAAACGATCTGGCAGCAACCCTCCGGCTCTGAGTCCGGTTTGATCTAGTTCTGGCAACCGACGCGTATTGCCGGATGCTGGTTCGCGCCTGCATTGTTGAAATGTGCATCTTCCCGCTCACCGAGCGATGCCTGCGCCACATGCTCCCCTCGGTCTTGTTCGTATCCCCGCGAAGCTCCAGTTCAGGTGAGTTCGGCTTGCTCTGCTGGCAATGCTCGGTCACGTCGGCCAGTCAGACCTCCACCCCTGACGCCGGCACATCGTGAGCATCGTACAGAATAGAAGTGGCTCCGTTTGTTTGAACAGCATTCTCCGATTTATAAGTGGACTCCGGGCTGATTGCGGAAGGTGCAGAGTTGTCCACGGCGGCTTCGCGTCGCTTGCGACGAACGCAAAGCCGCGGTGGGCAACTCGGGGCACACCGAGGACTTCATCTTAAGCGGCCAGCTTCATGTGCGGCAAGACGGCCAGGTACTTCTCATGCGGTGTAACCCGATCCAGACTCGAATGCGGACGATGGGTGTTGTACCAGTCAAAGTAGTCAGCGATGTCGGCTCGGGTCGCACTCACGCTGTCGTAGGCCTTCAGATACACCCGTTCGTACTTCACGCTGCGCCACAGGCGCTCCACAAAGACGTTGTCACGCCAGGCGCCGCGCCCGTCCATGGACAGCTTGCAGCCGCGGCCCAGGACGACCTCGGTGAATTCCGTCGCCGTGAACTGGCTGCCCTGGTCGGTATTGACGATCTCGGGCGCACCGTACCGGGCAAAGGCCTGCTCGATCACGTCCCGAGCGTGAATCGCCTCCAGCGTGATCGCCACCTGGTGCGCGAGCACGCAGCGACTGGCTACGTCCACCACCGCGGTGAGGTAGACAAAGCCGCGCGCCATGGGAATGTAGGTGGTGTCCAGCGCCCAGACCTGGTTGGCGCGCTTATTGAGACTTCCATAATTCATGACATCACCAGAGCGTAGCCTGTATCCAGCA